>CAJTYI010000015.1 GCA_910584215.1 uncultured Roseburia sp.
CCTTGACGAACACTTCCACGGTCTTGAGCCCATGCTCCATGGCGGCGCGGGCGGCGGTCTCCGCCGCGGTCTGGGCCGCGAAGGGGGTGGACTTCTTTGCATTGCAGAGACGGTCAAAAACAGCGCTTATGAGATTATTTCCAAGAAGCGTGCGACTTACTATGGTATTGCGATGGCCGTGCGCCGTATCTGTGAAGTGATCGTGCGCGATGAAAAGTCTATTTTGCCCGTGTCCTCGATGATGCACGGGGAATACGGTATATCCGATGTAGTCTTAAGTATGCCTGCTATCGTCGGCAAAGACGGCATCGAGGACATGGTGCCGGTTTCTTTGGATGAAGAGGAGGAGCAGAATCTCAAAAAGTCCGCTGGGACTTTAAAGCAGATTTTAGATCAGGTGGACGCGGCGCAGTGACGGCGGATGTTTTGTGCGAATAGAGTAAGCGATTGATGTTTTCCCTTGTTTCGCCCCCCAAGGGGCATGTGACAGGGGAAAATTTTTCCCCTATGATGACAGGAAACATTTATATTTTATTTTAAAATCGGTATCTCTAGTATCTCATATTTTTCATTTTCATACGATGTCAAAACGATTAGCGCAGCTATCTCATCCACATCAACAACTCGAGAAAAACCTGCTATTTGATACGCATTTGACTTGCTGCTATCAGTATATCCCAATCTGCCGGGCTTCATTAAGTATGGAATTCTTGTTCCGTCTTTTAATACGACTCCCTTGACTTCAGGAATACCAAGATCATCTTCCTTTTCCACCGGAGCCTCGCTGACCGAATAATTCACATTCACGGAAATCGGTGAGATATTAATATCCTCCATCGTGAAACCCGTTCCTTCTACTTTCTGCCCTACCTTAATATTTTGGGATGAACTTACATCAGAAAGGTTTATTTCAAAATTCCAGTCCCCATCCACTGCAGAAATAAACGATGCTTTTGAGAGCGTTCCCAAATTTTTGAATTCAACGTGCATTGTCTTGCCAAGAAATGAATCATTCATGTCCACAGTACTTGCCTGAATAATGTATGCCAAATTTCCGTCGTCATCAGTGTAATGACTGATAATGCTTCCATCTTCATAGCGTTCTATCGCTGTTCCATCTTCATATACTGGCGTGCCGTTCTCATCGGGGATAATTCCATCATACATGGTTCCGCTCATATTAACCCATGCGCTTTCATCTTGCGGATTATCTCCCTGATACACATTTACCATATCAAATCCCGGCTCCATTCTATCCGCTACGCTGTAACCGGAAATACGAAATGACATATATACAAATCTTTCATCGACAATAACGGTATCCGGCTCTATTGTAACACCGTTATTTGTCACGGCAAGTGACGGACTATCCGCCTCTTCACCGTACACTATTGCTATATTCTCTTCTGTAAGCATTTGCTGTTGCTCATCGGATGCCTGAATATTTCCGTTCATGCCTCTCCCCCAATAATGATGAATTGCTGCAACGGCACTTATACTGCTAACTGCTAATATGGTGATACCTGCGACAGCAGCAACCTGTGTTTGAAACATTTTTTTACCTCTGGTATGTGTTTTTTTCATATAAACAATATCCTCCTGCTGAATCATTTCAAAGGCTTGATTTGTTTTTTTCAACACAATGTCCGATAATTCTATTTCTTCAGAAAATACATTTTTCTTATTTGACATCTCTATCCTCCTAACAATCGTGATAATACTCTTCCAGCTGTTTTCTTCCTCTTGAAAGCCTCGTCTTAATTGTATTTTGTGGTACGGATAACATTTCTGCAATTTCTCTTATCCTGAACCCCTGACTATAATATAATTCCATAGGCAATCGATAACGTTCATCTATAGAAGCATATGCCTCCTTTAATTCAATGTTATATTCATCGTAATTTGACGGTTCCGCATAAGATTCTATATTCTCATAAACCGTATTTTTCCTTCTGATGTCATAGCAATGGTTTATAAGTATTCTTGTCATCCATGTCTTAAAGAATTCTGGCTTTTTAAGTGTATGTAACTTTTCCCAACAAGTGAGAATTGTGTCTTGAAGAGCATCTGCTGCATCTTCTTCATTCATTAGAATGGCAATGGCAGTTCTATACATATCTTTCATATATAACTGCATTAACTCGGTAAATGCGTCTTTATCATGCCTTTGCGCTTTCTTTACCCAAAACTTTATTTCACTGCTTTTCATTAACGATCTCCTACGCGCGTATGATTGTAAAACAAATACAAGCGTCTTTCATTTGTTTTACAATCATTAGACGTCAGATATTGTCTTTTGGTTTCAAAATATTAGAAAAGATTTATTACTCTTTTCTGTCCCTCAAATTATAGATCGGAAGCACACAGTTTAATCTAACATTATCCATTTTAACATTACAGCTTGACAATATCATAATTATCATTGTAAAGTAAACGGTGAATTTGTTTGGTTTTAGGGGTATGAAGATATTTTTTCTATGGATGAGAAAATTTATGAATGCTATTTTCATGGAGGCGTGATTCAGTAGACGGATATGGTAGAGCGAAAAATAAATACGAAAGATTATTTAACGAAATCAAATTTGCCGGCAAGCGATTATGTGATAAATCCCTATGTCGGCTGTACGCACGCGTGTAAATACTGCTATGCAAGATTTATGAAAAGATTTACGGGGCATAGCGAAGAGTGGGGGCAATTTATAGACATTAAACAATGTGACAAACCTATAAATTTACAGAAGGTAAAAGGAAAATCTGTTTTTATGTCGTCTGTAACAGACTGTTATAATCCTTATGAGGAGAAATATGGCGTCACAAGAAAGATATTAGAACAGCTTGTGAATGCAGACTGCCAAATTACAATCTCAACAAAATCTACACTTATTTTACGGGATATTGAGTTGTTGAAAAGACTATCCAACCTTAAAGTAGCTTTTTCAATCAATACTTTAGATGACGATTTTAGGGCGGATATGGATAAAGGCAGTTCCATAGGGGACAGGCTCCATGCGATAGAGAAGTTACATAATGCGGGTATTCATACCGTTTTGTTTATGTCACCTATTTTTCCGTATCTTACAGAATGGAAAGATATCATTGACGGTACGAAAGAGAATGTATGTGAATATTGGTTTGAAAATCTGAATCTCAGAGGGGAATATAAAAGCGTCATCCTCTCTTATGTCAATACACATTATCCACACTTAAAAGAAAAATATGAAGCAATTTATTTAAAGAAAGATGGTACATATTGGAGTACATTGGCTGATTTGCTCAGCACATATTGTGATGAACTGGGAGTGAATTATGTCAATTATTTTTACCATGAAAAGCTGGTGAAAGAGAAATTAAATAATCAATAGACAGGAAAATGAGGGGTAGATATGTCCATTGAATAAAAACGGTGTTCAAGTTCTGCATATTTGGTGTTATAATGTTTTATGGATTTTGTTTCCCTTAAAATAATCAAATCACAATCGAATTATAGAGTGGGGTAACTATGACACAAAAAGCAAAGAAAACAGTCTTTCGGGTGATAATCGGTATAGGGATAGCTTTGTTGATTATTTTAAGCGCAGCGCTTGTATTATTTGGCAATGAATTGCGCTCCCTTATGTCGTTGGAAAAGGTTGATGATTACGGAATGTATCAAATGACCTATTGCGGAGATTATGGATTTGATGAATTTCTGGAAATTGGCGCCAACAAGGATGCAGACATTGAGGCCTTTGTGACAAAGAGGCTGTTGAAAGGATTGCCAATCAATTTGGGTGTTACAGGAGATGGCTGCACGGCGTTTGTTGTAAAAAATGAGAAGGGCGAGGTTTTATTTGGGAGAAATTTTGACTTTGAATATGCTCCTTCCTTACAACTTTATACTGCACCGAATAATGGCTATGCATCGGTTTCCACCGTCAATCTTGCCTTTGCGGGATATTCTAGGGATAATTTGCCCGATGGTTCGTTTTTAGATCGTTTCTTGACTTTGGCCGCACCATTTCTTCCCTTTGACGGAATGAATGAGAAAGGTCTGGCGATTGCCCTGCTTGCAGTGCCAGAGGCGGAAGTTCCATATAATCCTGATAAAATAACGTTAAATACCACCACCGCAATTCGCCTTGTACTTGATAAAGCGGCTACCGTGGAGGAAGCCATTGAATGGTTAAGACAATACAATATCTATTTTTCCGGTGGTATCGAGTGCCATTATTTGATTGCTGATGCAAGCGGACATTCTGTAATTGTGGAATATGTAAATCACGAGCTTTGTGTTGTTGAAGCAGAGACAGAATATCAGATTGCGTCTAATTTTATTGCCTACGACGGATTGAATATTGGAGAAGGCTTTACAGAGTTTGAGCGCTATGACAGAGTGCAAAACGCGATAGAAGCAAATAACGGTATGCTAAAAGCAAGTCAGTCAATTCAATTATTGGCTGATGTCGGCGTTTATGACGGCGACATCGACAAACTGCAATGGAGCGTTCTTTATCATCTTACAACTGGCAATGGAGAGATTTTTGCAAATCGGAACACGGATAATATCATAGGGTTTCAACTGGATGTGGCTCATTAATCGGCATGACGCTGGCGTAAGCAGCGCCATGCCGTTACCATCAATCCTCCAGCGTGATCGTACCGCTTTCGCATTTAATCACTAGCTTCTGTTCTGAAGTTTTGGCGTCAAGCGTCTTATATTTCTCCCCCATCTTTTCCCGGTTGATCTTAATTTCTCCAAATTCGGTGTCCAGATCAAGGAAGTATCCCAAGATCGGGTTGGTTAGCGTGAACGTGACGTTGCCATACTGGGATTCTACGGTTGTATCCCGGGTGTCAAATTCGTCGATTTTGCAGTCGCCGCTCTCCAACTGGAAAGTACAGGTGTCGGCGGTCACATCTTTGGCGGATACGCTGCCGAACGAGTTGTCGAGAGACAGGGTGTTGGCAGAAAAACCGTTTAGTTCGATGTCGCCGCTCTCGCTCGTGACAGTGGCTGCTTTGGCAATTGCGGCATTGGTAAGCGAAGCCATGCCAAACTCTTGTGTGAGTGTCAGGTTGTCGGCAGACGTGTTTTCTGCGGAAAAGTTCCCGCTCTCCACTTCTGCGGTCATGTCCTTCGCGCTGATATCTTTTAGTACGGAGTTTCCAAAATCATTCTTCACGGTCAGATTGCCGTTGGAATACCCGGTTAATTCCAGACCACCCGATTCCATCTGAATGTAGGCGTCTGCACAGGTAATGCCGTCTAATGTTACGTTGCCAAATTCTGCTGTCAGCTTCAGGGAGTCGGCCGTGATCGAGCTGCCGGATACGCTGCCGCTTTCGCTTTGCAGCGTCACATCTTTTAATACTGCATCCTGGGGAAGATAGACGGTCAAATACTCGTCTCTTTGCCAAGGACTTGAACTGCCCATCCCGATCAGCCAGATTTGATTGCGGTTCCAACCATTATTCCACTGAATGGACGCTTTGGGGCGCTCTATTATGGTAAGGTGGCCGTCTGTAACGTCGATGGATAATTCGCTGACGGAGGATTTGCCGTAGGCGACGCCGAAATGGTCGGCGGGTTCAATCTTTAAAGTAC
Organism: uncultured Roseburia sp.; assembly: GCA_910584215.1. Classification (GTDB taxonomy): domain Bacteria; phylum Bacillota; class Clostridia; order Lachnospirales; family Lachnospiraceae; genus Roseburia. The sequence continues at coordinate 5,585 of CAJTYI010000015.1, forward strand.
CGAATTCGATGTCAATATCCATACTGTCAAAATCATCAAGTTCCATCTGCTCTTCGATGTAAGCGACGCGCGCGCCGTTGCCGTTTGGCGTGTTTACCCATATTCCCGTAGAGTTTAAACCGATGCCATAGACTCTGCCGCCCAGGATATGCCCGATTCCCGAAATGAGGATGCCGGCTCCGGCAATACAGATGCAGGTCACAATATATTTATGAGATTTGCGCATGTTACTTACCTCCCTTTGTTGCAATCTTGCCAAACAGTTGTATCAGCCACTGCATGATTTTGCGGCCCAAAAGATACATGCCCCAGACGAGGAGCAGGCCGACGCCAATTTCTGTCAGACCGTTTCCAAAGCAGATCAGCGCGGCGGGAATACTTTCTGTGATAACTGTAAATCCGCCGCAAATAGAGATCGGCCCCATGATGACAATCATAACACTGCACGCGATAAACACGGCAAACAGCATGATAATAACGGCGAACAGCATGAGAAACATTGCGCATGCCAGAAAAAACAGGGGCAGGGCGACAGGAGCTGCGCATACGGCGAGAATTCCGACCCAGACGGCGTTTATGCCTTTTCTGACGTCGGTGACAGGCTCGTTTGTGTTTTTGATCGCGATATTGCAGATGATCTGATTGGCCGCTTCCTCGGGTGTTCCCAGATCTTCGATTGCCTGCTGCTCATATGCGGCGCCCGCATCTTCAAAGTACTCTTCAAAATATGCGACCGCCCGGTCAAATTCTTCGCGCGGCAGACGTTTCAACCGCTTTTTTAAAATGTTCATGTACTGTTCTCTATTCATTTTTGAAATCACCTGCTCTTTCCATCGTGTTTGGCGCTATTTGGGGCTCACCTGCGCCAGCCATAATATCCCGCACTGCCTTTTGATGCAGATGCCATTCATCGGAAAGCATCTTGTAATAGATTCTTCCTGTTTCGGTCATACGGTAATATTTGCGGTTGCGTCCCTGAAAGATCTTATCATAAGCCTCGATATAGCCATGTTCGGAGAGCCGTTTTAAGATCGGGTACAATGCGGAATCTTTGATGCTCGAGACCGGCTTTAAACACTGGCTGATCTGATAGCCGTAGCTGTCGCCCCTGTTTACAATGGACAGCATGAGCAGTTCCGTCAGGGGCGGCGTCAGTGGATAGATCGTCAAAATCCTCCTCCTCCTTCCTGGTTGGGGTCATACGCTGTGGGATGTTACAGTGTATGAAAAGTAAATATATATCTGATTTTTTAATATTATATAGCGTATAATATAAAAAGTCAATATATATATTTTGAAATAGTACAGCAACGATTTGAACAGACATGTATTCCGTAGATGCAAGGGGTGCGAAAAAATTGGTAACCTATAGCATTTGAAGAATTATGAAGTGCCGAAAAAAATTTCGGACGTGACAAATTTTTTAACGCCATGTTTGACGTTATATTTAGAAGATTTCTATGTTGCAAATTGTTTGTTACTATTGTATAGTCGATTACAAGTATGGAAGGTTTAAGAATCGCGAAAGAAGGATAAAACGATGAAACCATTGTCACCTAAAATACAAAATTACGATACACAGACAGGCGTTGGAAACGATCCGGTATTTATGTGGAAATACAGCGGTGAAAGACACCGTCAGACTGCATATAAAATCAATCTATACCACAATGGCGCCGAGGTCTATTCGACCGGCAAGGTATTGTCGGTCGAGCAGAACAATATCGCTTTATCTGTTGATTTAGAGGAGCAGACGACATACAGCTTTGACGTTTCGGTATGGGACGAAAACGATTTTTGTGAGAAATCAAAGACGGCGTATTTTATTACCGGCGTGAAAAATTGGCGTGGTAAATGGATTGGAAACAATACCGCAAAGCCATTTATCGCACGAAAGATTTTTCCTGTGCAACATACGGGTGGGGCCGTGTTGTCCGTATGTGTGCCTGGACAGTTTGAGGTTAAGATCAACGGCAGAAACATAAGCCCGTATGCGTATGAGGGCAGTCAGACCGATTTTCATAAGCATATTCATTATTCTACTTATGATGTGGCAGACTTTATCCGCGTGGGTGAAAATGAGCTTACGGTTGAGGTGGCAAACGGCTGGTACATTGGCGATGACGATAACGGCAAACGTTATTTTTATACAATGGATAAGGGCTACGAGCCTTATGGCGACTGTCTCTTGCTGCTGGTACAGCTTAAAATGGATGACGGCTATATCGTGACAGACCAGTCGTGGGAGGTAAGCCGAAGTAAAACGGTATTTGCCGATATTTACGGCAGTGAGGATATTGACAACACGGTTGCATACGAGTGGAGCGGTGCGAAAACGGCTGCCCCGCCGCGGGGTGAGCTGATTGCCCTCGACTATCCGCCCGTCATCCGCAAGTACTGTTACGAACCGAAATCGGTAGACAGAGAGCGAATGATTTTTGATTTTGGGCAGAATATGTCCTCGCAATTTTATATTAAGATCAAAGGCAGGCGCGGTCAGCGCGTCAAACTGATACCTGCGGAAAAGCTTTCGGCAGACGGCAATATTCGCAAGACGGTCAATACCTATTCCATACTGACACTCAGTGGAGACGAGGACACGTTTGAGCAGAGGTTTTCCGTAAACGGCGCGCGTTGGTATAAACTGGAAGGGGCGAAGTTTGAGCAGATACTCGAATTTAAGTCGTACTTTACCACTTCGTCGGCGCAAGACTGCGGATATTTTCACTGTTCGGACGAACGGCTGAATAAAATATATGACATGATAAGAAAGGCCATTGAGAGCAATATCAATCACTCACACACGGACTGCCCGACGATCGAAAAGCTCGGCTGGCTTGAGCCGAATCATTTAATGGCACGCGCGATCATGTATAATAAGGATGTGAATACGCTTTGGTCGAAAATTGCCATGGATATACGCGACGCGCAGTACGCAGAACAGGAGTCTGATCTTGACATCGGCGCGTTTCCTCACGAATATAAGGGCGGACTTGTGCCGTCCATCGCTCCGAGATATGCGAAATTTATTACGGATTGTAAACAGGGCAGTTTTTGGGATATTATCCCTTGGGGCAGCTCGATCATTTTGGCAGCATATGAACAATATCTGTTTTACGGGAACAAACGGGTGCTTGCGGATAATTACGAGAGTGCCAAACGATATCTTGCTTACTTGACCAATCAGTATAACGATTATAACCGCCTATATCATCACAACGGCAGCGAACGCTTCATTTGCGCAGGACTTGGGGACTGGGGCATTGAGCAGAATAAAGGGCGCGGGCGTGAGAATATCGAGACTGCATTTTACTATCACGACCTTATGGTAATGGCGAAGATTTCGGCAATCCTACAAAAAGGCGACGAACAAAAGTTTACCGATCAGGCTGAAAAAGTAAAAGCGCTTTACAATCAAACACTGCTTGTAAAGAAAAACGGCGTGTATTATAAAGATTATCGGAGCGGTAAGAAAACGCAGTCCAATCAGGCGATACCGCTGTGCTTTGGGCTTGTACCGGACGAATATATGAAAGATGTGCAGAATACGCTGATTGGGCTCTGCGAGGGCAGGCACTTAAAATGCGGTGAAATCGGACTGGTATACATTTTGCGTTCACTGTCGGCAGCGGGCAGAAACGATATCATATATGATATGATTTTAAAGGACACGCACCCCTCCTATCTGCGGTTTGTACAAATGGGAGAAACGACGCTTCCCGAGTTCTGGCGCGATAATGCGCGCAGCCGCAATCACGATATGATGGGACACATTATGGAGTGGTTCTTTACAGAGGTTGCGGGCATAAAGAGCGGTGACGGGTTTCAAACTGTGAGCGTAGCGCCAAATTGTACGGAGTTGATAGACAGCTTTACCTGTGTGTACAACAGTATCCGGGGTGAGATTAAAGTCAAATACGAGCATGGAAAACTGGACGTGTCCGTGCCGGTCATATGTGGGTAAAATCGCGGCAGGCATCCTATTGAAAATAAAACACGTCCCCCTTGGGGCGAAAGGGCAGTCTTCTGCCTCTGGGGACGAGAAAGGCGTGCGCGCGCCGGATGCTCATATGCTCCTCGATAAAACCGTCGGTGATAATGAGAATCGGGCCGTCTTTCGGAAAATCGGCCGCGCCCACAAGCAGGTCGACGCCCGGCTGTAAGACCGTACCGCCGCGTCCGCGCACCTGCACGCGCCCCGCGATATCTTCAGGCGCGAGATAGCCGGCATCGTAAGCGGCAGCATCACAGAATACCACGCGGGCATACGGCACCTCTTTGGCGACGGCGTAGCTGGCGACGGCGCCGAGGGCATAACCGATTAATTTGGCGTTCATGGAGCCGGAGGTATCAATGACGACGCCGAACGTGCGGCTGTGTGCGGAGAGATCGGCAGTCACATAGCTTGGCCGCGGGATGTCCGGGGTGCTGCCCTGGCGGCGGCTTGGCCTGGCATAGGTGCGGCGCTTTTCCAGCGGGGCAAAGTGGCAGTCAAACCAGTTGCCGAGCCGGACATCCCACGGAATCGGGGGCATGGCGAGCGCGCGAATCTCTTCGATCAGGCCGGCCGGGATATAGCCGCGGCCAGTCTGGCAGTAGTATTCGAGACCGTTTTGCAGTGCGCTCCGGTAAAAATCATCGAGGGAGGTCGCAGTGTGGCCAGTTTGGGAACTGCCGCTCCCGGAACCGGACATAATGTCCCCTTTTTGGTAGCCGCGGAACGTGTCGAGTTTTGACAGCTTCTTCAAATCTTTTACCATCCGGTCATAGAGGTTTTCGGCCGAAATATTCTTAAGCGTCTCGTCGTAGAGCAGACCGCGCTCCGGCATCTCGCCGATCCCCATATCGTTAAGCCATCCGTTGATGACGTAATCGCAGACAATATTCCAAAGATAGGGATCGCGCCCCTGGCAGCGATCGTGGTGGCAGAGTCCTGCGTGAAGAAATTCGTGTGCGAGCACAAACTTTAATTCCTCGAAAGAAAGCCCGGCGGCGGGATTGACATAGATTTCTGCTTCGTCCACATTGACGGCAGCGATCGAGATTTCCTCCGCCATACACAGGCGGTAGTCTTCGAGAATCCGAAAGCCGGCGGCGAGTCCGCCTAAAAGCGGATAATGATTGATAAACCACTGAGCGGCTTTTTCTGATTGTGTAAATTTGCGGTGTGAGACTGCCTCATGTCCCCCGGCCTCACTTACCACATCAGACACGGAATAAGCCAGTGCATAGGCAAAATTAGCCATGTATTCGTTGACCTGATTTCTTTTGCTGTCATAGATTAGAGGGCGTTCCAACCCCTGCATATCCATGACGGTGTCACAGGCGGTTCCGTAAGATTGATTTTTACCGGAAAACCCGCGTTCCATCAAATATTGATAAATCTTGCGCTCGTCCGTCAGGCTTCCAGGGAACGAATCGGCGGGATTGGCGCAGGTCGGAGAGCCGAACTTAATGTCGTAAAGAAATTTGCTCACATAGATATCACACGCCATATTCCAAAGAGGCTGGTTGCAGGAGGTGACCCACTGCCTGCTGCCGTCGGGCAGCTCTTTTTCATAGCCGGGCATCCGCTCGGCATCAAAATGGCCGAACGCGAGATGCAGCTTGCAGTGGGCGATCGTATAGGCCCACTCCATGGGAGAAAGAAGAGCGTCTTTGTTTAAATAGATGGTCCCGCTGCTGTGCACAAGGGCGGCGGTTTCCCTGCCCATCGCCTGTTTTCCGCAGACTTGCAAGGTGCCGTTTAATCTGGCGATGAGCGGGTTTTTTCTTTGCAGGGCGATGCCGTGATTGAGACGTTCTTCTCCGGGCGAGATGCGGTTTGGGGATTTTTTCTTGTTCGCCATATGTGCTCCTGTTTTTGCCGGTTACCTGTTATTTCCGGTGTTTGCGAGACGGGGGAGATCACGGATTACCTCCACGAGGAACCAGTCGGGGAGCATGTCACCCTCCTGCGCGGATACCACCATCTGGGCAATTTCGTGATTGATCTGCGACAGCTCTTTGATGAGCGCCTTGGCTCTGTGGTCCAGATACTGGGCCTCTTTATTCATTTTCTGTTTGCTTTGGGGCAGCTCATGAATCAGCTTCGCCCGGAACGACTGGGCGGTAAAGTAGAGAATGTCCCGGTCCTCCGGTTTGGATGGCCATTTTGCCGTCCCCTTTATAATGTCGCTCAGCAGATGCCGGTTGGAAAGCTGCTTGGTGTAGGCGAGGAACATGCCCGCATGTTGGGGGGAGATGCAGCCGTAGGCCAGCACGCGCAGCACAGATTCAGGCAGTTTGTTATCGCCTGCGCCGTATTCCACCAGGGCATCGCTTAGCATATGCCAGGAGCGCGGTGTGGAATAAGGCTCTTCGTTTTTGGGCGGCTCGCTGAACAGATGATCGGGCCGCTGTGTGATGTATTCGATCACCCACGGGTGCAGGTGGTTTTCGTAGGCCCATGTCAGCCATTGATCGGTGTTGGCTGTCATCTGGACGTGGAACATGCGGTTGATTAATGCCGAGGACATTGTTTTTACGATCGCGCCGTCCTGCGAGCGGTTTCCGGCGCCGATGACGATACTGCCCTCTGGCAGATGGTATTCGCCGACCCGCCGCTCATGGATGAGGCTGTAAAATGCCTTTTGCACTTCCTGCGAGCAGGCGTTTAATTCATCGAGAAACAGCACATAGGGCTCTTTGCGGGCGATCATTTTGGGAGGAAGAAACTCTGAGGTGTCCCCCTTAATCTGGGGGATGCCGATGATATCCTCCGGCGCGAGCTGGCTGCCGAGCAGAGAAATGCAGGGCAGGCCGACTTCGTTGGCGAACTTTTCCACCAGAGCCGATTTGCCGATGCCCGGCGCGCCCCAGATAAATACCGGGCGCACAGGGGAGATGTTCAATAGTATTTCCAACAGTTCCTGTTGTGTGACAGAGTAAGCTAAATTCATGGAAGCCTTCTTTCGATTTCGCCAAAGCGTGTTAGTGCAACGAATAGTAATAAACTGACACTTTGGCTTGTCTGATTTTTCATCTGCATCGATGTATCAGTTAATTAATATGGGTTGCACCCAAAAAATGCTTTCACATTTTTGTTTTATATTTATCATAACATGTTTGCGTGTACCTGTACAGGGCGGCAAAAATGCGCTTTGTCAGGTTCTTTCTGATATATTTTTCGGAACGCGCCCGGCGATTCGCCATAGTATTTTTTAAAAGCTTTGGAAAAAGCATAGGAATCCGAAAAATGAAGTATCTGTGCAATCTGTGAGACTGTCAGGGCGGGGTCGGACAACAGGGCGGCCGAGTGCTCCATGCGCCTGCGGATCATGTACTGTTTGGGGCTGTAACCGGTATGGGCGTGAAAAAACTGAATAAAGTATTTTTCGCTCATGCCCATAAAAGCGGCCAGCTCTCTGACCGGAATCTTTTGTTCGACGCGGGCGTCAATCCAGGAGAGCAATTCATTGATTTTCAGCGCCGGGGGCTCGCCGGGTTGATCGTGGAATGCGCGCTGTGTGCCAAAATAAGGGAAGAGCGCCGAGAGAAAAGACAAAAATTGCGCGTACATTTGCAGTGGGACGGTGGTAGGACTATGGCAGGAGCGAAAGAACGTCTGGCAGAGTGAATCTGAGAGTTCACGAAATGGTGCCCCGGAGTAGATGCCCGCGGAATTATGTAGTGTTAGGGGGTCCCTGCCATTGCCGTCATCGTAAGTAAAAAATGTGACTAAAAAATTACAGCAGTCATCGGCGCTGTAAGCAGTGTAGGTATCGCCCGGATGAAAAAAGAGAATATCACCACTGGACGCCGTCATAATTTTGTGATTGATCTCGATGACAAGCGCACCCTGTTCAAGGTTCCAGACGGTGTAATCCATTTTCGTCTTATTCTCGTGCCAGTCTTTGTCGTGACAGCAGTAACGGCAAAACTTGATCTGTAAAGAAACGCGGGACGGATGAATCGCCATGTTTTTTGCTCCTTGTAAGGATAATATTGCCGAGTTGCGGCATCCTGTGCATAGCATAGCAAAATATGTTGAAAAATACAATACTATTGGACATCAAACCGTACTTCCAGACATTGTGGGCGGGTGGCAGAAATTATATGATAAAAGAAACGCAGGAGCGGCGTTTCTTTACAAGATGCTTTGCAACTTGCGTATGCGCAGAAGTCAGCGCAGATTTACGATAAAAGGAACAACAAAAGTATTGCTTATTTATAAGCTGTGTTGCAGGCCCAGAAAGGAATGGTGAAAACTATGATAAGATTATTTGAACAGCACTATGTGCGCAGGCAAAGAGAACTGGACGGAATGTGGCGCTATGTCAGGGACGACGGAAAAGCATACACGCTGCCTGTGCCCGGGTGTGTGCAGCAGCACCCTGATCTTTTGACCTACCGCGGGAAAGGGACTTTTTATAAGAAATTTTATCTCAAAGAAAAGTGCAATGTCCGCCTTGAATTTAAAGGGGTCAGCCACACGGCGGATGTGTGGCTGGACGATGCCTTTGTCGCGCACCATTACAATGCCTATACAGGTTTTGACGGCGTGGTGACGGAGGTTTTGCCGGGGGAGCACGAAATCCGTGTCTGTGTCGACAATTCCTTTACGGAGGCTTCGGCGCTGCATGTGCCAAATGATTATGAGACTTACGGGGGCATCATCCGTCCGGTTGTCATGGAAGAGCTTGGCGACGCCTACATCCGGCAGGTACATGCCGTGCCCCATAGGGTGGGGGACGGCTGGGAGATGGACATTGAGGTGCGGCTTAAAAACCTTTGTGCGAGGGAGATTTCTCTGTGCGTAAACATTGATTTGGCCGGCATACAGCCGAGGGAATGTGTGACCTTAAAGGCGCAGGAAGATAAGGCGGTAACGTTCCATGTCAAGTGCGCTCATGTGGAGGAGTGGAATACCGTGACGCCAAAGCTATATTTTCTGCGGGCAGAGCTGTTGGCGGACGGGGAGCTGTTGGATGATTACATCGACCGTGTGGGCTTCCGCGAGATCAGTCTGTCGGGCCAGCGGCTTTTGCTGAACGGCAGGCCCGTATTTTTGAAAGGATTTAACCGGCATGAGGATTACGGAACGATCGGAAATGCGATCCCGTTGCAGATCATGGCTCAGGATATGGATATGATGCAGGAGTGCGGCGCCAATGCGGTGCGTACCTGCCATTACCCGAATGACGAGCGGTTTCTCGATCTCTGTGATGAGCGCGGCATGATGGTGTGGGAGGAAAATCATGCGCGCGGCCTTAGCATCGAGCGGATGAATCACCCTCATTTTGACAGGCAGTGCAGGGACTGTATCGATGAGATGATCGCACAGCACTATAATCATCCCTCGATTGTGGTGTGGGGAATTTTAAATGAGTGCGACAGCACATGTGAGGAGGGCAGAAGCAAGTACAAGAGCCAGTATGAGCGAATCAGGGAGCTTGACGCTTCTAGGCCCACGACTTCCGCCACCTGCAAACATTTTGAAGATATCTGCCTAGACCTGCCCGATATCGTATCATTTAATATCTACTCGGGCTGGTATCTGGATGTGACCGCAAAAGAGCGCCACGAACAGGAGATGGATTGGATTGCCAGAGCGGGAGGTGCGGGCAAGCCGGTCATTGTCAGTGAATTCGGCGCCGCCGCAGTTTACGGTTATCGGGACAGAGGACGATGCAAATGGAGCGAGGAGAGGCAGGCGGATATTATTCGGGAGAATCTTTTGGTATACCGCGAGGATGAACGGCTGAGCGGCATATTTATCTGGCAGTTTGCCGACTGTAAGGTGACCGAGGAGGAATGGTTCTCCACCCGGGCGAGATGCCACAATAACAAAGGCGTGGTGGATGAGTACCGCAGACCCAAAGAGGCATTTGACACGGCAAAAGAGATGTTTCCGACGTTGAGGGGATATGAAATGTAGTCCTCCCACGCCGCATTTTTGCAAATCAAGGCAGCAAAAAAATGGCAAATATTATTACGAATGCCAAATTTCATGTAATTGAGAAAGCAGGACATGAAATAAATGTGGTTGCTTCTAAAAAATTGGCAGATACAATGAAATTGTTTTATAAAAAGAATAAAATCAACTGGATACTTACATAATAAACTATAAAAGGCTATGCCATTTACGCGGCATAGCCTTTTTACTAGCGCTGATGAATGAGAGTACGAAAAAATGTTAGGAACCGTGCCGATGGATGACAGATCGCAAAAGACGTCAGGAACGGTGCGATGGTATACAATGCGGGAAGCGTGTCATGACACAGGAGGTAACGATGTTAGATTTTAAACAGTGGGAAGGATTTGAGGGAAGACTTTGGAAAGAGGAAGTCAATGTCCGTGATTTTATCCAGAAAAATTATGCGCCCTACGCTGGGGACGAAAGCTTTCTGGCGCCGCCAACAGATGCGACAAGAAAGCTATGGGACAAACTGAAAGATTTGCAGAAAGAGGAGCGCGCCAAGGGAGGGGTGCTTGACATGGACACACATGTCGTATCTTCCCTGACCTCGCATGGCCCGGGATATATCAGCGAAGCGTTGAAAGATCTCGAGCAGGTCGTCGGCTTGCAGACGGATCAGCCGTTAAAACGTGCTTTTATGCCATACGGCGGTATCAAGATGGCCCAGGAGGCATGCCGGATGTACGGTTATGAGCCGAGCGAGGATTTTCACAAGATCTTTAACGAGTATCACCGGACACACAACCAGGCGGTGTTTGACGCTTACACGCCGGAGATGAAAGCGGCCCGCAAGAACAAGATTATCACGGGACTGCCGGATTCTTACGGGCGCGGGCGTATCGTCGGCGATTACCGCCGGGTGGCGCTCTATGGCATTGACTTTTTGATTGAGGATAAAGAGCGCGATAAAAAGCATTGCGGCAGCGGCAGTATGACGGACGATATCATTCGCCAGCGCGAGGAACTTCAGCTACAGATCAATGCGCTAAAGGGAATCAAAAAGATGGCCGAAATCTACGGATACGATATCTCCGCTCCGGCCGCCAATGCCAGGGAAGCGGTACAGTGGACATATTTTGGCTACTTGGCGGCGATCAAGACACAGAACGGCGCGGCGATGAGCATTGGCCGTGTCTCCACATTTTTGGATATTTATATTGAGCGGGATCTCAAAAACGGCCGTCTCACAGAGACACAGGCGCAGGAACTGATCGACCATATCACAATGAAGTTCCGCATGGTTAAGTTTGCACGTGTGAAATCGTACAATGAGCTGTTCTCCGGCGATCCGGTCTGGGCAACCCTGGATTTGGCCGGTATCGGGGTAGATGGGCGCTCGATGGTGACGAAAACGGATTTTCGCTTCCTGCACACGCTCGAAAATATGGGGCCGTCGCCGGAACCCAATATCACGGTGTTATATTCGTCGGCACTGCCGAAACATTTTAAACAATATGCGGCCAAGATATCCATTGAGACGAGCTCCATTCAATATGAAAACGATGATGTGATGAAGCCGATATGGGGAGATGATTATGCGATCTGCTGCTGTGTGTCCGCGACGCAGACCGGCAAAGAGATGCAGTTTTTCGGCGCGCGAGCGAATCTGGCCAAATGCCTGCTCTATGCGATCAACGGCGGGGTGGATGAAAAGACCAAAGTCCAGGTGGGACCGGGGTATCGGCCGATTACGTCAGAATTTCTCGATTATGATGAGGTGATGGAAAAATATGATGCCATGATGGAGTGGCTTGCGGATTTATATGTCAATATCTTAAATCTGATTCAATTTATGCATGATAAATATTACTACGAGGCTTCGCAGATGGCATTGATTGACACCGAAGTGCGCAGAACGTTTGCCACCGGGATTGCGGGATTTTCCCATGTAGTGGATTCGCTCTCGGCCATTAAATATGCGAAAGTAAAGACGGTGCGGGACGATACAGGGCTTGTGGTGGATTATGAGACGACTGGCGATTTCCCGAAATACGGCAATGACGACGACCGCGCTGACGAGATCGCAGTTTGGCTGTTAAAGACATTTCTGGAAAAAATCAAGCGTCATCACACGTACCGCCATTCGGAACCGACGACGTCCATTTTAACGATTACTTCCAACGTCGTGTACGGCAAGGCGACCGGAGCGATGCCGGACGGAAGGAAAGCAGGCGAGCCGCTCTCGCCGGGGGCCAATCCCAGCTATGGCGCGGAAAACCACGGGCTGCTCGCGTCGCTCAATTCGGTTGCCAAACTGCCTTACGAGTGGGCGCTCGACGGTATCTCCAACACGCAGACTATCAACCCGGATGCACTGGGACACAGCGCCCAGGAACGCATCGCTAATCTTGTCAATGTGATGGACGGATACTTCGATCAGGGGGCGCACCATCTGAATGTCAACGTCTTTGGCACCGACAAGCTGATCGACGCCATGGAGCACCCCGAGAAAGAAGAGTACGCCAATTTTACAATCCGTGTTTCCGGCTATGCGGTCAAGTTTATTGATTTGACGAAAGAGCAGCAGATGGATGTCATCGCGCGAACCTGCCATAAACAGATGGCGTGAGTAGTTTTTTGCTGATGCATTGCGCCAATTACAAATTATGGAAGGGCGGTAATAGTGTGAGAAGATTAGGGGATTCTCCACATTGATTTGCGTCGCGGCAAAACCGCGACATGGGGGTTAGAGATGGGAGAACACAGGATAACCGGGAGGGTTCATTCGCTGGAAACATTTGGCCTTGTGGACGGGCCTGGCGTGAGGTTTGTGATATTTATGCAGGGCTGCCGCATGCGCTGCCAATACTGTCATAATCCCGAGACCTGGCGCATGGATGACGGTGAGGAATGGACGGCGGAGGAACTGTTTGACAAGGCGTACCGATATAAAAATTACTGGAAACAGGACGGCGGTATCACGGTCAGCGGCGGGGAACCTCTGCTTCAGCTCGAATTTGTCACCGAATTTTTCCGTCTGGCAAAGGAAAAGGGAGTACACACGACTCTGGATACAAGCGGCCATACTTTTTCTACGGTGCCTGACTATTTAGAGAAATTTGATGTGCTGATGCAGTATACGGATTTATTTATGCTGGATATCAAGGAAATGGACGAAGAAAAGCACAGAAAGCTGACAGCGCAGTCCAATTGCGACATTATGGCTCTGGCGCAGTATCTGTCCGATCACGGGAAAACAATGTGGGTGCGCCACGTGCTCGTGCCCGGTTTAACCGATGAGGAGGACGGACTTGTGGCATTGAAGCGTTTTCTTGACCGTTTAAAGACCGTAGAACGAACGGAAATACTTCCTTACCATACGCTGGGGGAAATGAAATGGAACGATTTGGGTATGCCATATCCGCTGGCGGGAGTACCGATGCCTGCCGATCATGAAGTAAAACGTGCGGAAGAATTACTAGGGATTAAGCGAGGATAGAGTTTTAAGATGGCACAGTGTGTACGGGTTTTTGCAACCTGTTCACACCGTGCTTTCTTTTGTGATTGCCGACGTTGCCGACTATACTGGCGCACAGGATAGAAACAGACGTTAAATCATGATATTCATTCTGTGTTTTAACAGTCTGGCGCCGCTGATAGTCAAAAGAATTCCTGCGGTGATGCCGCCGGCCAGAATACTGATACCGAGTACGAGGTTGGTGATGCCACTCCGGCACATCGCTTTATAAATCTTTTCATCCATACAAAACCTCCATTCTTTTACCCAAAACCTTCGTTTTAGGAAATAATAAAACTGTCCGCCAGTTTCTATCTGGCCATGACTTCAATAATCTCAGCGATATACATGGTATGATAGTCACCGTTTTCATACCATTTGTGCTGGACGAAACGGGAAAAGAAATTTTCTTCCGTGAGCTTTGTGGCTGCCATTTTTTTACAGAGCAGAACGAAATTACCTTCGTCGATATAAGGGATACCGTGTCTGGCTGCGAGTGTCAGGCAGGCGTTTTCAATTTTGTTCTCATCCCTGCCCGAGTGGGAGCCGCAATAATCCAGCGCGTCTTTGTACTGTTCTCCCAGAAATGTGATAGAAAAGAATTCATATTTGTCGATCAGTTCTTTCGTGTAGCGTGAGTCGCGTATGAAAATAAAAGCTGCATTTTTGCCCCAGATCACGCCGACGCCGCCCCAACCGATTGTCATGGGATTGGCGTTATCTTTGGAGCCGACCGTGACAAGAGCCAGTTCTTTGCCGATTTTGGTAAACGGGTTGAATTCTAAAAGCTTAATAGGCATAGTCTGAAATGTATGCATAAAAAAATATCCTCTTTTCTGCCGTTGATTGATATCTACAATTATAATGTGTTTTTATGGGAAACACAAGGCAGAAATATGATTTATGCAGAAAAAATGTAAGCTGCAGATCCTGGCTAAACTGCCGGTTTGGGATACAACATGTGAAAAATAGGGATGAATTTGTGCTGCTAAGCAAAGCAGTCTGTTGATATTTGTCGAAATATGACATATAATTAACAACATGAGAAAAAAATGGAAACAAAATAAGAAAAATTGGAATACTATAGTTATTAAGAGAAAGAAAGAAGCGAGGAAAGTCATGTTAGGAGGAAAACATAAACAGGAGCACGGCGTAAAGCTGCAGCCACTCGATGAGATTGACGGTTTCAAGGTGCGCCCTGGCTTTTATAACAGACCCGGTGCAACCCATACGAGCAATGGCGTCAGTTTTACGATTCAGTCTTTTGGCGCCACGGAGTGTACATTGTTATTGTTTAAGCCGATGGCCAAAGAACCTTATGCACGCCTGAAATACCCCGATTCTTACCATATCGGCAATACTTATGCGATGTTTGTGTTCGGGCTCAACATAGAGGAGTTTGAATATGCGTTTCAGCTCGACGGTCCGCACGACGTAAAAAAAGGTCTCCTATTTGACAAAAATCATGTTCTGCTCGACCCGTATGCCAAGGCTGTGACCGGACAGAGAGAGTGGGGAGACCGCCCGGAGACAAGCGAGGGCTTTATCTATCATGCCCGCGTCGTGGAGAATAATTTCGATTGGGGCAATATACGTCCGGTGGAGCTGCCCGAGGAGGATTTGATTATCTATGAGCTGCATGTGCGCGGATTTACGAAAGACGCTTCGTCGGGCGTGACTGCGCCTGGTACCTATGAGGGGCTGCGGCAGAAGATTCCTTATCTCAAAGATCTGGGAGTCAACGCGGTGGAGCTGATGCCGATCTTTGAGTTTGACGAGATGGAAAGTACGCGGGTAGTGGATGGAGAACGTCTCTATAATTACTGGGGTTACAATACCGTCTGTTTCTTTGCGCCCAATACCGGATATTCCTCCGTGGTAGAGCACAATCATGAGGGGGATGAGTTAAAAGAGCTGATTTACGAGCTAAAAGAAAACGGAATAGAAGTAATTCTTGACGTAGTGTTTAACCATACAGCCGAGGGCAATGAACACGGCCCCTGTTTTTCCTTTAAAGGCATTGACAATGATATCTATTATATCCTCACGCCGGACGGATATTATTATAATTTCAGCGGATGCGGCAATGTCATGAACTGTAACCATCCGGCTGTGCGCCGCTTTATCATTGACTGTCTGCGCTATTGGGTGACAGAGTACCGCGTCGACGGTTTCAGGTTTGATCTGGCCTCCATCCTGACGCGCGACCAGAAAGGCGCGCCGATGGCGGACCCGCCTCTGCTGCAAGCGATCGCCTGCGACGCGCTTCTTGGCAAGGTTAAGCTGATCGCTGAGGCGTGGGATGCGGGCGGTCTCTATCAGGTCGGCAGTTTCCCTTCGTGGAGCCGCTGGAAAGAGTGGAACGGCAGATACCGGGATGATATGCGCCGTTTCCTAAAGGGCGACGCCGGGATGGCGGGCACAGCGATCACGCGCATCACGGGCTCTAAGGACTTATACAACCCGGACTATAGAGGCGAGAGTGCATCCGTCAATTTCCTCAATTGCCACGATGGGTTTACACTCTATGATATGTACGCCTACAATATGAAACACAATGAGAAAAACGGCTGGGACAATACAGACGGCGACAACAATGGAAACAGCTGGAACTGCGGTGCGGAGGGTGAGACGGAGGATGAAAAGATTCGGCAGCTGCGCCGCCGCATGATTAAAAATGCCTGTGCCACGCTGATGTGCAGCCGCGGGCCGGCGATGTTTTTTGCCGGCGACGAGTTCTGTAATACGCAGTTCGGCAATAACAACGCTTACTGTCAGGACAATGTTATTTCCTGGCTCGACTGGAACCGTCTGGACGAATTTCGTGAGATTCATGATTTTTTCCGGTTTATGATTGCTTTTCGCAAAAAATATGCGATTTTGCGAAAGACAACGAAAGCAGTTTCCTGTGGTCTGCCAGAGATCAGTATCCACAACGGATTTCCGTGGAACGGCGGCACTGACCATAACAGCAGACTGATCGGTATCATGTATGCCGGAAGAGATGAACTCGATACAAGGGACGATATTGTCTTTTACGGTATGAACGCTTATTGGGAACCGCTGGTCTTGCAGCTGCCGGAACTGCCGAACAATTTGCGGTGGAAAGTTGTGGTCAACACGTTCCTTTCCTATGAGGATGGCAAAGATGTGGAGACGGATACCGACTTCTACTACAAAAAGACGGTGATGGTGCCGCCGCGGACCGTGATTATTCTGGTAGCCGAACAATAAGCGGTTAGCAGCGGAAAGGATTGTTTTGCAGATGTGTTCACCGGGGCGGCAGTAACGGGGAGCCGGCTCTAAAGTTACGGCACAAAAGTGTGATAAATTCCTGGCAAAGCTGCTGGCCGCCTGGCGGCAGGCTGCGAAATTGGCTGATGATGCGATTCTCCTGCTCGTTGAGAGGAATCTGCGGATAAGTTCTAAGACAGCTATTTCCAATGAGATAATCGACCGAAGTGTCGAGGTAAGAAGCGATACGGCGAATCGTATCACAGTCGGGCGAACGGTGGTTTTTGATATAGCCGTTTAACGTGTTCGGATGCATGTAAAGGTCTGCGGCGAGCTGCCGTTGGGTTAGACCCCTCTCTGCTAGAATAGAAGTAAGCCGTGCACCGTCTATCATGGGGATGCTCCTTTCCGGTCCGCGGCGGTGTACTCAGGTCCATCCGCCGTCCAGGGTAATGATCTGGCCAGTGAGATAGGGATGGCCAAAGGAAAGCTGCAAAGCAAGCGTTGCCACTTCCTCCGGGGCGCCGAAGCGTCCCGTGGGTATCTCTTCTATAAGCGCTTGACGTTCTTCTTCTGTAAAACAACCGTTCATGCGGGTGTCAATGACGCCGCAGGCGATCGCATTGACTTGTATGTTGCTCGGGGCCAGTTCTTTAGCCAGCGCCTTGGTAAACGAATTCATGCCGCCCTTGCAGGCCGAATACGCCACTTCGCAGGAGGCGCCGATATTACCCCAGACGGAGGAGATATTGATGATCTTTCCCTGCTTTTTGTGAAGCATATGCGGGATTGCCAGTTTACAGGTGGAAAAAACGGAAGTCAGATTCGTGTTGATCATGTGGTTCCATTCGGCGATATCCATATCATGCAAAAGACCGATATGTGAGACACCGGCATTGTTTATGAGAATATCAAGGCCTCCGAAGCGGGATGCAATCTCGGCAAATAGCTGTCTGGCATATTCGTAATCACCGATATCTCCGACGCTTGTAAGAATATCAATATCGTGTTCTCTGCGCAGTTTGTCGCTTAATGTGGTTAATTCTTTGGGAGAATGGCAGCAGGTGATCGCAAGGGAACAGCCCTTTGCTGCAAAAGCCGTGGCGATTGCGCGCCCTATGCCAAAAGATGCGCCGGTAATAAGGACAGTTTGCTGCATAAGAGCTCCTTTCCCACTTAAAACATGGTATCAAAATAATAAGATAAGTATATCACGAACATAGGGGCTATGGCAATGAAAAGTGGGCCAACGATGAAAAAATAGCAATTTTTGTTGAGAAAAGTATTTTTTTGAAAAATTTAAAAAAAACACTAGACAAACACAATCCCGTGTGCTATTATAATCAAGTACGATTTTTATGTTTATCGATGCGTGGCTCAGCTTGGTAGAGCGCTGCGTTCGGGACGCAGAGGTCGCAGGTTCAAATCCTGTCGCATCGACTAACGGGAAGCCGGTATTACATGAAACAAAAAAGCGCTCCATGCATGGAGCGCTTTTTTGTTCTTATGAGGATAAATCCTTTCCGGCTTCTGTGTGAGAAAATAGAGGCTTCACATCATGTACAGTGCGCAGATGAACGAAGCTGTGCATGAGAAAGGATATAGGGATGGTGTCTGCGTGCTGTCGCAATGGCGTGGCTATGAGGTTTGGAAAAAGAGGCGGAATATGTCGGCAATAGAAATACAATATATGGCATTGGAGGATGCGCCGGCGGTATATGAGATCATGCAGACGGTGAGCGCACAGCTGGAACGAAAGGAACTATACGCTGCGGATGACCTTTCCTTTATCCGGGAGTGTATAATGCACCGCGGGTTTGGTGTGAAAGCGGTCTGTGAAGAGGAGATGGCGGGTTTTTTGCTGGTTTACATCCCATCTGTGACAGATGATGAACATTTGGGGTTTGATATACGTTTGAACCCGGAAGAGTTTTCGCGTGTGGCATATATGGACAGCGCTGCCGTGCTGCCGGAGTACCGCGGCAGAGGGTTGCAGCGCAAAATGATCGAGTTTGCCGAACAATCCGGCCGCCTTGGCAATTACCGCTATCTGCTGGCGACTGTCTCGCCGGATAATCTCTACAGCCTGCGCAACCTGAAAGCGCTGGGGTACGAGACGGTATGCCGCTGTGTAAAATATGGCGGTCTTGACCGCTATGTGATGCAGAAAATAAGGAACCGTGCTGCTTCGGATACCAAGCGCTGGCATGATTCGACTGTGAACAATTGCTTATGATGTAAAAACGAATCTATTTTGGTGTGATGAATAGAAAAGTTACTGTGGGAGAAGCAGGGGCGTATGAAGATAGTTATTTGTGATGATCGGATAGAAGATTTACTAAAAATGGAAAAGATGTTGTCTGCGTATGGCCAATTGCATGCAAAGGAAGAACTTGTCATAGAAAAGTACTCAGATCCAGGCCTGTTATATCATAAAATACAGGAAAAAGAACTGGCCGATCTATATCTGCTGGATATGGTTATGCCTGAGAAGTCGGGAATTGAGATCGGTCAGTTGATTCGCAAATGCGGTATGGAAAGTATCATTATTTATATCACCTCCTCCGACGATTTTGCACTGGACGCCTACGGTGTACATGCGGTGCGCTATTTGCTAAAGCCGATCGGGGAGGCTGAATTTTTTGAGGCGCTGGAATATGCGTGGTCATGCCTGAAGTTGAAAAAGGAAGCGCGCTATCTGCTCAAGACAAAAGAAGGGCTTGTGTCGCTTGCACATTCTCAGATCGAGTATATTGAAAATTCTTCCAGGATGCTCTGCGTTCATCTCGCAGGCGGAGAAATGCTTAAAAGTATATTTATCCGCAAGTCTTTTGATGAGGAAATCAAGGGGTTGAGCGATGATATGAATTTCATGAAAGTGCACAAATCATTTCTGATCAATTTAAGATATGTAAAAAAATTGAATCAACGTGATATTCTCATGGAGAGTGGCTGCTATGTGCCAATCAGCAAAATGAGAGCGGCAGAGGTGAAAAAACAATATTTATCTTATGTGATCGAGAGGTATCAGTGATGTTTTGGGTGGAATATTTTAAAAATATCTCGTATACGATCAGCCATATTTTTTTGATGCTGTTTATCTATCTGTTTGTGCTGCACCGGTACACGAAAATAAAGACGGTTTTGATTTGCTTTCTGTCGTTAGTGATCCTAAGCGTTACAGATTATTGCAAAATGAACATTTTTTCCGACAGCAATATCTGTTTTGTGATTGTCACGGTGATACAAATCATTGTCACGCAGTTTACGGGGCTTTTGATTGCCAAAAAACGGGACAGCAGAGTATTGTTTATGAATTTAAGCGCCTCCAACTATGTCATTGCGGGCAGTATAATACCGGAAGTAGTGTATATCTCTACGGATAATATAATCATCTCTCTGCTGATAAATATTCTGCTGCATCTGTCCATTCTGCTGTTTTTGTACCGCAGGATAAGGCAGATTTGGCTGCAATGCTGTGAAAAGGAGTACAACAAAAGCTGGTGGGAATTGTGCCTGATACCAGTATTTTTTTATTGTGGTTTTTCCTGTCTTGCGGTTTTCCCTTATACGCTCCAGGACAATCCCCAAAATATACTTGGCGTGTTAGTTTTTATTTTGACTATGTTTGTCTCCTATGTCGTGGTGCTCAGGTATGTGGAGAGCGAATCGAAAAATACGGAGCTGTACTGGAAAAACGCGATATTCGAGTCGTACATAAAAGGTCTGGAGAATCAATATTATCTGGTTGAACAGTCGGAGCGCAATCTAAAGATAATGCGGCATGATATGCGGCATTATTCGGGAATGATTGATTCTCTGCTTGATCAGGGAGAATATGAGAATATCAGGAAAATAACCCATCATATCAATGAAGTGGCGGATGACAATAAAATCGTAAAATATTGTGAAAACCTGATTGTAAACACTGTGATTTCCAGGGCAATGGAACAGGCCCAGCGCCTGGAGATCGAAATGCGCACTGATTTTTTGGTATTAAAAGAGATTTCTGTCAATGAATATGAATTTGCGTCGGTCATCGCTAATCTGTTAGAAAATGCCATCGACTGCGTGAGAGATTTTGTAGAGAAAAGAAGATATGTGGAGGTCAAGATTCACTGCACGCAGGAGTACCTGCTTCTTAGCACAAAAAATAAATATGAAAAAGAGATACAATTTCATCCTGTTTCCGGGCTTCCAAAGAGCCGAAAAGGGGGAGGACACGGGCTCGGTATGCAGAGCGTTTCGGCTTTCTGTGATAAGATCGGCGGCAATATCAGCAGTTATTGTGAGGATGAAATATTTCATATAATCTTGTTTGCAAAGTTTTGATTTTATTGTGAAATTCTAGCCTGATTTTGTGAAATAATGGGAATTATGTACTTATAGAAGATGATATAATGAACGCAATACATTTTCAATATGTAAGAAAGGAATTCCCATGCAGAAGACATTCCTCAAATATACATTCTTTATTTTAACAGGAGCGATTTTATTAATTCTGTTTATCAATTTACTATTCACGATGCACGCGATGGAATCTCAGCAGTATGCAGCCTTTCAGGTCAAAATCGATCAGGTGATACACACACTTGAGAGCAACCAGGCGGAGTTGTCTCGTATGAACGATAATCTGGACGAGGATTATCTGACGAGAGCCAAAGCCGCTGCCTATGTCTTAGACAGACAAACCGATCTGATGATGGATACAGCGGAATTTCAGTATCTGGCAAAGCTTCTCAATGTTGACGAGGTACATGTAATCGATGAAAACGGGATGATCGTGTCAGGCTCTGTGCCCAAATATATCGGCATGGATATGGCGAACCATAAGCAGACGCGTGAATTTCTCGGTATTTTGGAGAGCGGAGATGAGAACGCCTATCTGATACAGGATACGCAGCCGAACGCATCAGAGGGCAAGGTGATGAAGTATGTGGGCGTTGCCAGAAAGGACATGAAAGGCATTGTGCAGGTCGGATTCGAGCCGACCAGACAGTTAGAAGCCGAGTCGAGAAATACTTATGATTATATTTTTACAAAATTTCCGACGGATGTGGGGGAGGAGTTTTTTGTGGTCGATGCCGTTTCGGGTGAGGTTTTGGGCCATTCAAGCGGTTTGCAGCGTGAATTTAGCGCTGATTATTACGATTTGTCCAGCCTGTACGACAGCGTGGACGGGGCGTTTATAAAAGGCAGTGACGGCAAAGTGTCCTATGTAGTGTGCAGCGTCTATGACACAGTACTGATCTGTGCGGCGCTGCCGGGGGATATCATGGTGCAGAGGCTTTTAAGCAACGTAGGTAGTACTTTTTTATATCTCGTATTTATCGAAATTGTAGTGCTGATACTTTTAAATTATCTGGTCAGGCAAAAAGTGATCGATGGCATACACCGCGTCATCCAACATTTGACGGCAATTACAAACGGTAATCTCGATACCACTGTGTCAGTGGGGGGGAACAAAGAGTTCGAGGAGCTCAGCGGCGGTATCAATACCATGGTAAAAAGTATTGTCAATCTTTCCGACCGTATTTCAGCGATTATCGAGCTCAGTGGGATTCCGCTGGCGGCTTTTGAGTACGAGAGAGGGGCGGGCCATGTGTTTGTCACATCGGGAGTTAAGAATCTGCTCGATATCCCAGATTGCGAAGCCGCTTCACTCTGTCAGAATACGGACCTGTTTGACCGGTATATTCACACATTGATGAAAGTGCCGTTTGCGGGTGAGACCGACATTTTTGCGGTCAGAGAGAACAAATTTGTGCGCATTCATATGTCGGAATCTGCAAAGCGGTGTCTAGGCGTCATCACCGATGTCACCGATGATGTCATGGAAAAGCAGCGGATGCAGTATGAAAATACACATGATGCCTTGACGGGTCTTTACAAATATGCGCATTTTAAACAGCTTGCTAAACAAAAGCTCCGTCATATGCCGTCATCGATGGTGAGCGCTGTCGTTATGCTCGATCTCGATTATTTTAAGGAGATCAATGATACCTTTGGACACAATATAGGAGACCAATATTTGCAGAAATTTGCCTCTGTTATGCAGTCGATGCCCGCAGAGCATGTTCTGACAGCGAGACGTTCCGGGGATGAGTTTTGTATGATGATTTATAACTGTAACGATGTCGCGGAGATCAGACAATATCTCGAGGTATTTTATGATGCGCTCGTCAGAAAGCCCGTGGAGCTGTCCGATACCCAGAATAAGGTGATACGCGCATCCTCTGGCTTTGCCTATACAGCGGACCGGGGTGCAAATGTGGATGCGCTCTTAAGCAATGCAGATGAGGCATTATATCAGGTAAAAAGAGAGACAAAAGGATGTTATGCGGAATATAAAAATGCCTAGCCGGTTTTCGGCTTGGCATTTTTTGCGAAAAAGTATCTTATTTGCAATGTTTTTTATAAAAAGGTTTTGGTTTTTCGGCAGTTTATGATACAATCGTAAGAAAGAAAAACAGGCATGGGATACATGCCGGCAGAAAAGGAGAAATTTAGTTATGAGCAATGGAAAGAGAGACACTTGGGCATCCAGAGGCACCTTTATTCTGGCTGCGGTCGGTTCTGCGGTAGGGCTGGGAAACGCCTGGCGTTTTCCGGGACTGGCGGCAAAGCACGGCGGCGGCACCTTTCTTCTGGTATACCTGGTTGCAATGTTCGTGATGGGCATCCCGCTTCTGATGATGGAAGTGTCGATCGCGAGAAAGTTTCACAAGGGCGCGGGGGAATCCCTGCGCGGCATCAATAAGAAGATGGAGTTTGTGGGCTGGGCGGCGACCGCCAACGCGTTTGTTATCGTTACATACTACGCGGTAGTGTTTGCGTGGGTAATTTTGATGGTAGTCGGGGCGCTGAAGTTTGCCGGAATGACCGGCGATGCACAGGCGGCAAGCGGCGTATTTGAGAGTCTGACGCAGACGACCTGGGATGTGACCGGTTACAGCATCCCGCTGCCGGTATTCATTGCCTGGGTGATTGCGTGGCTTGCCATCTATTTCTGCATCCGAAACGGCGCCAACAGTGTGAGCAAGGTTGTGAAATACACCGTATTCCTGCCGGTGCTGCTGCTTATTTTTATGGCGGCCAAGGGATGTACCATGCCGGGCGCGGGCGCGGGACTTCAGATGTTCTTTCTGCCGAAGCTGGAGGCGTTTGCAGACGCCAGCCTGTGGATTGACGCCGTAGGCCAGGTGTTTTACAGTCTGTCAATCATGATGGCGATTATGTTCGCCTACGGTTCTTATCTGGATGAGAGCTCCAATGTAGCAACCGACTGTATTATTATTGCAGTTTCTGACGCGGCGGTCAGTATCCTCTCCGGTATCGTGATGTTTTCGACGATGGGCGGTGTGGGAATGTTGGATTCCATCTCGGATTCGGGTATTGGAACGGCGTTTTTGATTTATCCGCAGGCGATCGTAAATCTCACGAAGTCAGGGTGGTTTAATGCGCTCTTTGGTATAGTCTTTTATCTGATGTTAGTGACACTGGCCATCGATTCCGCGTTTTCGATTGTCGAGGGCGTGTCGGCGTCCCTGGCGGACAAGTTTCACGCTGACCCGAAGAAAACGACGCGAAAGATCTGTGTCGCGGCGGCAATTGTCTCGCTGCTTTATATCACAAGGGCGGGTCTTGCCTGGCTGGACATCGTCGATAACTGGACGAACCAGATCAATCTGATCTTGATTGGCGTGCTGGAGTGTATTGCCATAGGTTGGTGTTTTGACGTGGATAAAGTGTTGCGGCAGGTCAACCGCAATACGGACAAGTTTAAGGTGCCAAGATTCTGGTTCCGCACATCCATCCGCTACATCGCTCCGGTGGCGCTTTCCATATTGTTTGTCTGGAACCTCTACAACCTGTTTGTCGTAAAAGGCGGAACATACGGATATGCTGTCTGGGCGGAGTGCCTCGCCGGGTGGCTGGTGTCCGCGCTTGTGTTTGCCAGCGGATTTATTATGAAAATTGTCGTAAGCTACAAGAAGAGAAAAGGTTATGTGGAGTCGGAGATTGTATGGGAGGAAGAGAAAGAGCTGAAATAAATGCGCATATGTGGTGTGAATCTGTTCGCGGAGGCGTTTAGAATGTGGATTATTGTCTACAATATAAGTGACGAAAGATATATGCAGCAGGACGGTGACGCGGATGATTTATC
Organism: uncultured Roseburia sp.; assembly: GCA_910584215.1. Lineage (GTDB taxonomy): Bacteria > Bacillota > Clostridia > Lachnospirales > Lachnospiraceae > Roseburia. The sequence goes on from CAJTYI010000015.1 coordinate 30,404, forward strand.
AATGGGACGACGATGCAGGCGACAAACCAGAGGAAAGCGCAGACTGGGAGATTGAGATTCTCAGTTTACAGGAGTTTCAGGCGGCGTATCCTGCCTATTACCGCAGGATATTTCTGGCAAATGAGCTGAGTTATCTGAAGTTCTGCAAGGCAGAGCGCTTAAAGGAAGCGGTTCTGGGGACGTACGCGATGCCGGCCTATCTGGAAAACGGCAGGAGGCAGCTCGACTTTGGCTACTGTATCTTACAGGACAAAATTATTTTTGTAGACGATTATGATGCGATTAAAAAAGTGCTGGATGAGATGCAGGAGCACCGTCCGATGGGGGAGGTCAGTACCACAAGATTTTCTTTTGATTTTATGGATTTTCTGTTGAAGGATGATATGATTTTTTTGCAGCAGTATGAGGAAAAGCTCTCCCATTTGGAGGAGGCGCTCTTGGACAATGAGGCGAAGAATTTTGAGCAAAAGATTCTCATGTTCCGCAAGGCGCTCTCTTCCATGAGCGCGTATTACGAGCAGCTTACCGATATCGGGGATGCTCTGCAGAAGGGCGCGGCGGAGTCGGAAGATGACAAGACGGGCGCACTTTTTGGACTATACACAGAAAAGGTGCGCCGTCTCTACGATACCGTTTCGATGTTAAAAGAATATTCGGTACAACTTAGGGAGCTGCGGCAGACCCAGATCGGGGTGCGCCAGAACAAAATTATGCAGTTTTTGACGGTTATCACCGCAGTGTTTTTGCCGCTCAATCTGGTTACCGGGTGGTATGGCATGAATTTTTCCAATATGCCGGAGCTAAATTCACCGCACGGGTATGTGGTATTGTGCGTGATTTGTCTGGGGATTATCGGACTGGAACTTTTCTTCCTGAAGAAATATAAGTGGCTGCAATAGAACAAAAATTTGTAAGGCGTACTATGTTCGCCGTGCGGAGCCGGATCTGACATTCGGTTCGCATTCGCGCGCGATAAATCGCTTCGGAATGGAGGAATCTATGAAAAAATATGTGAGTGCGCTGGTGATTGTATGCGTGGCGATTGTCATCGCTTTCTACGCGGACGCGGCGAGCGGCGGTGATATCAGCAATGTCACGCGGCGCATGTATGAATCGCAGGTATACAATACGGCGGAGATCAATGCGGCGATGAATATGGTGGAACAGAAGTTCAAGGATTCCTTTGTGGGCTGCCGCATGACGGAGATCTGGTATGACGATTATGTCAGCAATGCCTCCGCGAGAGATTATGCAAGGCAGTTCGGTTATGTGGAGGCGATCGTGATCTTGTCTGATTTTATTGTGGATGAGAGCGGGGCCGGAACCAGCTTTCTGCCGGGAGAGACTTACGAAAACTGGCAGTGGGTCCTGGTGCGCAACACCGACGACAGCAGTTGGGAGCTAAAAACATGGGGATTTCAGGTCTGATCTATGAGAGCATTTCGGTGGGGATACCTGCGGTTATATATTATGCGCACAGATATCATCTAAGACACAGCGGTCGCAGTGGGGCGTGGTGCGCGCCGTGCAGACGTCTCTGCCGTGGTCTACGAGACGATGGCAAAAATCGCTGCCCTCTTCGGGCGGTACCAGTTTCCAGAGTTCCATCTCTACCTTTTTGGGTTCTTTGATTCCGTTTACAATTCCCATGCGGTTTACGAGTCGGATACAGTGTGTATCGGTGACAATGGCGGGTTTTCCGAAAACGTCGCCCATAATCAGATTGGCGCTTTTTCTTCCCACGCCGGGCAGAGCAAGCAGCGCGTCAAAGTCTTCCGGGACTTTGCCGCCGTGTTCTGTCACGAGCTTTTGCATACAGGCGCTGATATCCCTCGCCTTGCTGTGCCCCAGGCCGCAGGGTTTTACGATTTCCTCGATCTCTTCGACGCTGGCGGCGGCGAGGGTCTCTATTGTCGGGAATTTTTGGTACAGGTCTTGGACAATCACATTGACTCTGGCGTCGGTGCACTGTGCGGCGAGCCGGACACTGACTAATAACTTCCAGGCTTCGTCGTAAGAAAGGGTGCACGCTGCTGCGGGATATGCCTGTTTCAGGCGCTGTATGATCTCTAAGGTGAGTGCTTTTTTTGTCATGTGTAGGCTGAGTCCTTTCTTTCGTTTGATTATGATAAATATTTCTGGGAAATACCTATATTATAAACACAGAGAACGCTTGTTGCAATGGAAATGTTGAGAAAAATTCATAACGCCCGGTGTTATTTTCTTTTTTCACTCATTTTTGATTGAGAAAGTCCTGCTTGTATCTGCTTAACATTTTCTATATAATAAATGTGGGATTTTATCATTTAAGATGCTTTTGAAGAACATGGGGGTATAGATTTGAAAAGGAAATATTATTTGATTGATACGGAGAATGTGGGCGACAGATGGTTTGACCTGTTGCAGAAGACAAAGAAGAAGGACAGAATCATCACGTTCTATACAGAACATCATTCCAAACACTTAGAAGGATATCTGATGAAACAGGTGCATAACTCCCGGATTATCTGGCTGGAGTGTGTGGCCGGAAATAATGCGCTGGATTATCAGCTTATGGGGGTGCTCTCGTATCTGATTGCCAAACACCCGAAAGCCTCCTATTATATTTACTCGAACGATAGGGATTACCAGAGTACGATTGACTTTTGGCAAAGCCGTGGCATCGCAGTCTGCCGCAAAGGTTTCGCAATCAAGAATGGCAAAAAGACAGCCGAGAAGAAAGAGAAAGAGAAAAAGAAAAAAGCACCGAAAAGTCAGAAAACAGTGGTCGAAATTCTAACAACTGCAAAGGCAAAAAAGGTCCCTGGTACGTTATTAAAAACCGGGCAGGAAAAACCGACGGAGGAACAGTATGTGATTCAGATCGCCAAATGCGTGCCAGTTACTGATCTGGGAGCATGGTATCAAGCCCTGACTTCTATTTTAGGCCAGGAAAACGGGCGAAACTGGTATCTGAAAGTCAGGGGCGATGCGAAACTGAGGAAAAAGCTCTCCGAATATTGCATTGGGGAAGAAGATGAGCGTGGAGTAAATCTGGTTGCCATGGTGTTGGACATACATGGTCTGGATGTGACAGGGGCAGAAGAGGCGTACAATATTATTCAGTCGCATAGCCGGAGGAACTTAAAGGCAATCAAGGCAGATTTTGATATGAAGTTTGGCAAAAAACCGCAGCAGGAATATTATAAGGTACTCCGGCCGCTGTTTAAGGTTATCAAAGGAAAATAATTCTGTCTGTCAGGCAAAGAATCCGGCTATGCCGGATTCTTTGTTGCTTATTGAGGAAGATTTTAGTGGGACAGGTATTATATATGGAAAGATGCCGGGAAAGAAATTTGCGCCAGCGGTTATTTTGGCGGGAAGGAGCATGTATAAAACATGAAAATGTTGATAAAAAGTAGAAAATAACAGAGTAATCTAACAGGTAAAAGTGGAAGGAGGATTGCTATGTATCGAATTTTAATTGTGGATGATGAAAATGATGTGATTTGCCTGCTCAGAGATTATTTTGAAATCATCGGCTATGAAACGCTGATTGCAAAAGATGGGAAAGAGGCGTTGCAGCAGTTACAAAAATCGCCGGACGTTATTTTGCTCGATATCAACATGCCGGGTATGGACGGAATTGCCCTGTGCCGCGAAATCAGGGAGTATGTATCCTGCCCGATTCTTTTTTTGACGGCGCGGGTGGAGGACGCGGACAAAATTGAGGGATTCGCCGCCGGAGGGGACGATTATATTGTCAAGCCATTTTCGATTGACGAATTGGGCGCGAGAGTTGCGGCCCATCTGCGCAGAGAACAGCGGTCGGTGAAAGAGACAAATGTGCGTTTCTGGGGCAGGCTTTCGATTGACTATACGGCCAAGAAAGCCTGTATCGAGGGTAAGGAGCTTGCGTTCCCCAAAAAAGAATATGAGATTGTAGAGCTGTTATCCCTGCATCCCGGGCAGGTGTTTGACAAAGAAAGAATCTATGAGAAGGTGTGGGGGTATGATGCCCAGGGGGACAGCAGTGTGGTGGCTGAGCATGTTCGCAGAATTCGTCAGAGACTGCGGGACGAGGGGGAGGAGAGCCGGATCGAAACCGTATGGGGGATGGGATATCGATGGAGCAGGTAAATGAGGAGCGGGCCTTGATGGTACAGGTAAAGCGCAGAAATTCACTTAAGTGGAAATTTATGGTATATATGCCGATTTGTATGTTCGTGGTATTATTGGGTTCAGGGTTGATCGGAATGGCCAATAATTATTTGCAGGATTGGTATCAGATGCGCTACTTTGGCGGGTATAACGCGATATCTATGTATTATACGGACAATGGAGAGCTCTATGCGGAAGATCAAAGTGACTATTTTTATCCGCCCCAAAACATGGAGAATGCAGGGTATCTACTGATTTCTTCGGTGCAGATTGTTCTGGTGCCCCTCTGGGCCGTGACTTGCATTTTGGTGGCTGGTATTCTCTTTTATAAAAGAGAGATGGAAGGTTCGATTCATATACTGATTGATTCGGCAAAAAAGATTGCCGACAACTGCCTGGATTTTCAATTGGAAGCAGTAAAGGCCAATGAATTGGGAATGGTCTGCGACGCCTTTGAATATATGAGAAGAGCCCTGTATCAGACCAATCAGGAAAATTTTCGCATAGTGGACGAGAGCAGGCGCTTAAACGCAGCTTTTTCCCATGATATGCGCACGCCTATTACGGTACTAAAAGGCTACAGTGATCTGCTGGAAAAATATATTCCTGACGGCATGATATCTCAGCAAAAGCTGCTGGAAATCCTGGATATGATGCAGGGACAGATTCTTCGCCTGGAGCGTTACACTCAGAAGATGGGAAGTATGCAAAAGCTGGAAGATGTTGTCTGTTGCCCCCATAAGGTCGATTGGGAGGAATTTATGGGAAATATCAGCGGGATTGCAAACGTGTTGGCGAAAGGATTGTCGATCGAATGGGACGACCATGTGAGGCTTACTCAGATTTGGATGGATGAGGAGATCGCTCTGGAAGTCTACGAAAATATACTGTCCAATGCCGTGCGCCATGCAAAGAGCAGGATTATAGTCGTCACAGATATGTCAGGCGGAAACTTACAGCTCACCGTGGAGGACGACGGGGCGGGCTTTTCAAAGGAGGCGCTGTCAAAAGCGATGCAGCCGTTTTATAGCGAGGATAAGTGGGAAAATCAATCTCATTTTGGCCTGGGACTTTATATTTCCCGGGTTCTCTGCGAGCGGTGTAAAGGGGAGCTGCGCGTAGAAAACAGCGACAGCGGTGCAAAAGTGACGGCCGTATTCGGCGGAGCCAAAGGAAATTGCGATGTCTAAGATTAATTCTGGAAAATCGAGGAAAGTAGATAAAAAGTTGAAGATTGTTTTTTAAAGTAATAATGCGGCTAAGAAGCGGCATCATTTTTATTTCTGTGCGTATCATGTCGGTTAAGTTGTGTTGAGAGCGCCACAAACAACACATGCGAACATGTCACGTCGGCTATGTTGTGCTGGAGCGTTACAAATAGCCCTGATGTCAGGCGCAATGTTGAGGTTTGCGCCGCGTAAACGCTCCGGAAGGGAGATTATTATGCAGGATAAAATTATCATCGAAAATGTCAACAAGTTTTACGGAAGAAAACAAGCGTTAAAAAATGTCAATCTGACAATTGAAAAAGGAATGTTTGGCCTGTTGGGCAGGAATGGGGCGGGAAAAACGACACTGATGAAAACGCTGGCCGCGCTTCACAGCAAGCAAAGCGGCAGCATCCGTGTGTGCGGGATTCCGATTGAACATGCGAAAGAGATACGCGCCATTACCGGGTATCTGCCGCAGGATTTTTCTATGTATCCGTCTATGAGCGTATGGGAAGCGCTCGATTATCTGGGGGTTCTCTCGGAGATGGGGCGCGATGACAGGCGGCAAAAGATCGAAATATTGTTGGAGAGAGTAAATCTTACGGAACACAGGAATAAAAAGATCAGAGGGCTTTCCGGGGGCATGAAGCGTCGCCTTGGAATCGCACAGGCGCTGCTGCATGACCCGAAAGTGCTGATTGTCGACGAGCCGACAGCCGGACTCGACCCGGAGGAACGCATCCGTTTTCGCAATCTTTTGTGCGAGGTGGCTGAGGAGCGCATTGTCTTGCTTTCCACGCATATTGTCGGGGATATCGAAGCGACCTGCGAGGATATCGCCATCATGCATGAGGGGGAGATTCTCTGGCAGGGTACGGTGGAACAGTTGATTGGCAACGCGAATGGCAAAGTATATACCGTGGAAGTGGAGAATCAGAGACTGCCGGAGATCAAGAAGAATTACATTATCACGGCCATGCTAAAGCAGGGAAAGACGACGCATGTAAGATTTATTGCAGACAGCCAGCCCGCCGTATCTGGGGCATCGCCAGAAAAACCGGGTTGCGAGGACGCCTATGTATATTGTCTTTATCAAAAAGGATGTAAAGTATATGGAGGAGAGGAAGCAGGCTGATGGCGGGTTAGCAGAAATTGTCATACAGATAAAATGCAGCTACGATACAGCGAAAGAGAAAACAACCGGTTTTTGGAGGAAGATACATGGCAGTGATCATCAAAAAAGTGAGAACAAATTGGTAAGAATTAGGGAGGAAGCGTATGCTGATTGTTAAGGAATGGAAGAAAATAGTGTTTTCGTTGATGTTTGTACTTTATGTGGCGGTGACGGTCGCCATGTATTACACGCAGCTTGGAGGCGAACTTCATACGCCGGAACCGGAGCCCGCCCCGGGTATGAGCGATTACGGAACAGAGGTGAAAGAAGATGCGGCCGTTATAATGCCCGCGGCGACGGAAGAGCTGCTGCGCGAATATTTAATGGGTTATTATGTAACATATCCTTTTTTTTATAAAGAAGTAAAATTGAAAGAAAACGATGAAGCGCGGATGGCAGAAATCCTTGGCGAGCTTACAGGACTGTCCAGAGAGGAACTTGATGGCTATACCGATTTTCGGGACAGCGGCTACGATATCACCAGCGATGAAAACGGAAATCCGGTATACACTTACCGGGGGGCCGTTTATCCCGAATATGAAATGCAGCCCGTCACATATGAGCATTTCCGGGAGCTGATGGGGGAGGTGGATGGAATGTTGGGAGGCAATTCTTCCTATGCCCTCAAGTCGTTGGTGAACACCTTTTCCCGTGTGCCAAAGACCTACGAAACGGCGCTCGCCGAATATCAGACGATGATGCAGCCCGCTAATCTGGGAAAGGCGTATACCAGGCTCTACTGCGATTATATGGGGATTATCTTGGCAGTCATACCGGTATTTGCCGCAGCGTTTCTTTGGATGGCAGATAAGCGGGCACACATGCAGGCATTGGTCTACAGCAGAAAGATTTCATCCGTCAAATTGGTTTGTATTCGTTATTTTGCATTGGTGAGCGTTATGATGCTGCCGGTCGTTCTGACCTATTTGCATATGATCGTAAAAGTGGAGGGGCTGTATCCGGGGCAAAGTATTTCCTGGCTTCCGGCGATCGGTCTGGGCCTTTATTGGCTGCTGCCCTATGTTTTGTCCGTGACGGCAGTGGCAGTGTTTCTTTCCGAATTGATTGGTCCAATGTTTGCTATATTTGTGCAGTGTATTTGGTGGTTTTTGTCGCTTCAGGAAAGTCAGCTCGTCGGCAGTATCACAAGATGGGTGCTATTGCTGCGCCATAACCGTTTGGGCGGAGAAGAGATTTTTGCCAGACAGTTCGGTGACTTTCTCTGGAACCGAGGGTTTTATCTGGTTCTGTCGGCGGTATGCCTGATGTTGGCTGTCCTTGTGTTTGATAAAAAGCGGGGCGGTGCTTTTGCAAGAAAGGAGAGATGGAGCGTTGCGTGCAAAAATATATTTAGAAATCGCAAAAACAAATCTGCGGCATAATTTTTTACTGCCGTTTGCCGCCGCTGTCGGAATCTTGCTTTTAGCAGGGTTGTTGTACGGTACGACGGCGTTAGACGCCATTGAGACGGCAAAGCCGTTAGAGTTTTTTCTCTGTTTTATCGGTGCCGCTTTGTTGACGCCGCTGTTTTTACCCGAGCAGGATAAAGATATCCGTGATGTGGTTTTGTCGAAAAAGGTAAACTATGGTATTGTCTGTGTGATTCGTTTGTTTTATAATTTGGTTGCGCTGATACTTTTGGTTGCGGCTTTTGGACTGAAAATGTATCTCGGTGAATGTGTAATTACATGGACTCATATCTGGGGAGCCGTTGTCACGGCGTTGTTTCTCGGTGCCATCGGACTTTTTGCGGCAGGTATTTCGGGCAATGTTGTCATTGGCTTTATGGCCGTGATCCTGTTTTATCTGGCCAATTACGGTCTCAAAGGAAAAATGGGTGTATTTTGTTTGTTTTCCATGAGCTTTGGGCAGATGGGTCAGAAATGGTGGCTGCTGCTTGGCGCTGCCTTGTTGATCGCTGCGGGAACTTACCGGCAGATGAGAGCAAAGTGAATGGAGATTTTTATGCAGAGTAGTTATTGTAAGACTTTTGCGTCACCTCTGGGCGATATGACAGCAGTGAGTGACGGCGTTTCTCTGACGGCGCTTACCTTTTGCAGACAGAAATATTATGATAAAGAAGTGCCGGCTGACGCATCCTTTCGTCAGCTGGCGGTCTTTGATGAGGTGGAGAAGTGGTTGGAGGACTATTTTGGGGGCGGCAGGCCGGATTTTCTGCCGCCCATTAAGCTTTCCGGCAGCGATTTTCAACAGCAGGTATGGGAGATTTTAAGGCGGATTCCTTATGGGGAAACCGTGACCTACGGCGATATTGCAAAAGAGATCGCAAAGAAACGCGGTATCCGCACGATGTCGGCGCAGGCGGTGGGCGGCGCCGTAGGGCGCAACCCAGTCGCCATACTTGTGCCCTGCCACAGAGTGATTGGCAAAGACGGTAACCTCACGGGGTATGCGGGCGGCATAGAGCGGAAGGTGAAATTACTGGAAATAGAGGGGGCTGCGATGGAGGGGTATTATGTTCCTGGTGTTGTTTTAGAAAAATAGCCAAATGCGGAATCTAACGTTGCTTTTGCTGATTTTTAGAGATATACTTATGAAATGTAGTGAGATTGCGTCATCAGGAAAGGAACGGGTATGGTTGGACGGGCAGTTGAAAAAAATGCGGGGATACAGGCAAAGCCCATATTAAAATGGGCAGGTGGAAAGACGCAGATGTTAGGGGATTTATTGCCCAAAGTACCTGCTTCCTATGGCAGATACATAGAGCCGTTTATCGGCGGCGGCGCCTTGTTTTTTGCATTAAACCCAAAGGATGCGGTCATTGCAGACCGTAATCCTGAATTGATTAATATGTACAAACAGGTTGCAGATCATGTTGAGGATGTAATTTCTTATTTGCAGGAATATCAAAATACGCAGGAGCTTTTTTATAGCGTTCGCGCTTTAGAATGGCAGAATCTGCCAAGCGCAGAGGCGGCCGCCCGCATGATTTTTTTAAATAAGACTTGCTTTAATGGTCTTTATCGTGTGAACAGAGAAGGGAAGTTTAATGTTCCATATGGAAAATATAAGGCACCCAAATTCTGTGACATTGACGCATTACATGCAGCTTCGGAGGCATTAAAGCAAGCGACGATTGTTTGTGGCGATTATTTGTCGGTATTGCAGGAGTTTGCAAGGCCAGGCGATTTTATTTTTTTGGACCCGCCGTATTTACCTGTTTCTGAATATGCAGATTTTAAGCGCTATACAAAGGAACAGTTTTATGAGGAGGATCATGTGGATCTGGCGAAAGAAGTTATGCGCTTACATGAAATGGGATGTTGCGTCATTCTCACAAATTCTCATCATCCACTTGTACATGAGTTGTATAAACCATTTAACATTGAAGTGATGCAAACAAAACGATAAGCGGTAGAACAAATACGGAGGATTACGAGATGACGGAAGAACAGAAAACAGCGGGATGTATGACAGCAGAAGAACAGCTTGGATACAGGGGGTATGTGGATTTCTATAAAAGTATCATTGACCAGGATAAAAGCGCGGTTGTGATCTGCAATCTGGAACATGAAATCATATATATGAATCCGGCGGCCATCGCAAGCTATGCGAAAAGCGGCGGGGCTAAACTAATCGGGCAGAGCATCATGGACTGCCATCATGCGGCTTCTAAAGAAAAGATGGAGCAGGTGGTGGAATGGTTTGCCGCCGCACCGGAACACAATATAGTGCATACTTTTTATAATGAGAGACAGAATAAAGATGTTTACATGGTGGCGCTTCGGGCCAATGGCGCCTTAATCGGGTATTATGAGAAGCACGAATACAGAAACAGAGAGACGATGAAGTTATACGATTTATGGTAGGGATATGAAAAAGAACAGCGCCAAATGGCAGGAGCTGCCGTGGTAAGGAAACACATACACAGTCGTTTCCTTATTGCGGCAGCCTTTTTTGAAACACAGGAGCAAAATTGCTGATATGGTATAGGTTATTAGCCAAGTTATTTGGATGAATACCTATGAATAGTGGATGCATATTTATTCTATCCCAAATATAGTAACTTTTT
>CAJTYI010000016.1 GCA_910584215.1 uncultured Roseburia sp.
TGTCCAACCTTGAAAAAACGCGTATCATCACTGGATGCCCCAAAGGCATGCGTTAGCACCCCGGCGTTTTGGAGGTTCGGGCAAAAACAAGAGCACCTGCAGTTAGGATGCCGGCTGGACGCCGCTTCGATATACTGATAAGAAAAACGATATAACTTTTGATAGGAGCTATTTTCATATTTATTCATTTGTATGTTATAAAGAGTACTAGCTAATAACCTATACTATATTGCTACTAATATATACTTATCTTCTATTTTTGACGATATTATAGGACAACTGCATCAGACTGTCCGACAGGTGAACATTCTCCACCACCACGTCCTCCTCGATCAGCTCCAAATCCACATGTGCAAAATTCCAGATCGCGCGAATACCGTTCTCCACCAGACGATGCGCAATAGCGTCCGCCGTCTGTTTGGGCATCGTCAGCGCCGCAATGTCTACTTTTCTGCGCTTACAAAAATCCTCCAGTTCATCAAGCATGTGTATCGCAAGGCCGCGGACTGTAACCCCTTTTAACGCAGGATTTACGTCGAAGAGGCCGATAATCATAAAACCCAGCTTTTCAAATTTGACATAATTGGCGAGCGCCTGCCCAAGATTGCCGGCGCCGATCACGATAATGTTATGCTGCTCGTTCAGTCCAAGAATCTTACCAATCTCATCATAAAGATACTTGACATTGTAACCGTACCCCTGCTGGCCAAACCCCCCGAAATTGTTGAGGTCCTGACGAATCTGCGACGCCGTCACATTCATCCTGCGGCTCAGTTCATTGGAAGAAATACGCTCCACACCGGAATCCAAAAGCTCCCCCAGATAGCGATAGTAGCGCGGCATCCTTCGTATGACCGCCTGCGATATTTCTTTTTCTTCCAAATTTATGCCCACCTTTCGACACCAAATTATCCGTCCAATATTTCATAGTATTATAGTAATTTTTCCTATATCTGTCAATAACAGTATGCTTTCGGTTTTCTTTTCTGCCCCAATCGTATTCGTTTAATATGCTTCCATCTCCATCGAGAGGCTTTCCCACTCCTCATAACAGCGTTCAAGCTCTGCGCGGAAGCTCTCCTGCTCTCTCGACAGCTCGTTTAATCTGGCGGAATTGGTGACATTCTCCGGTTTCACGAAATCCTCGTCGATCGCCGCGATTGACGTCTCCAGTTCGGCGATACGCTTTTCGACCCTCTTTAACGCAGCCTCGAGCTTTCGCACGCGCGCCTGCTCGGCCTTTTTCGCCTGCCAGTCCGCCTTTCCATCTGTCTGCGCCTGGGAACCGCGCGCACCGTCTGCCACGATGGTGGCTGCATTCTCTGCCGCCCGCTGCGCCCTCCCGTCGGCAAATACTCTCGTCAGCTCCTCGTGCTTTTCCAGATAATAATCGTAATTGCCAATATAGTTTATCAGGGTCTGCCCTGTCAATTCCAGTATGCGCGTCGCCGTGCGATTGATAAAATAGCGGTCGTGCGACACAAAAAAAACGGTTCCGGTGTACTGGTTTAATGCCGTCTCTAAAATCTCCTTTGAGGTAATGTCCAAGTGATTGGTCGGCTCGTCGAGAATCAGAAAATTGGCATCGGACAGCATCAATTTTGCCAGGGAAACACGCCCTCTCTCTCCACCGCTCAAGTCCCCGATGCGCTTAAACACATCGTCATTGGTAAACAAAAATGACGCCAGCACATTGCGCACTTTTGTGTGATTGAGCGTCGGATATGCGTCTGCAATCTCTTCAAAAATCGTCTTGCCCTCATGAAGCAGCTGCTGCTCCTGATCATAATAGCCGATCTGCACATTTGCCCCCAGCGTGACACTGCCCGCATCGGCCTCCACCAGCTGATTGATAATCTTTAAGATCGTGGTCTTTCCTGTACCGTTACTGCCGATTAAGGCCACGCGCTCCCCGCGCTTGATCTCAAAATCAATATCGGCAAACAATGTCCTGGGCGCGTACGCTTTTTTTAAGCCCTGCACCGACAAGACATCCGTTCCGCTGATGATATTTGGCTCCAGCACAATATGAAGCTCCGTGTTTTCCTCCTCCGGTTTTTCTAAGCGCTCCACCTTATCCAGCATCTTTTCCCGGCTCTCCGCACGCTTGATGGACTTCTCACGGTTAAATGACTTTAACTTCGCGATCACTTCCTCCTGACGCTTGATTTCCCGCTGCTGGTTGTAATACGCTTTTAGCATATCTTCTCTGACTTTGGCCTTTTTCCTGGCAAAATCCGTATAATTTCCCTGGTAGACATAGGATTTATGGCCAAAGATCTCCACCACCTTTGTCACCACTCTATCCAGAAAATAGCGGTCGTGCGCGACAATAATGACCGCGCCCTTATAATTCATCAGATAATTCTCAAGCCATCGGATTGACTCGATATCCAGGTGGTTGGTAGGCTCGTCAAGAAGCAGCACATCCGGCCTGGTTACAAGCAGTTTGCCCAGCGAAACCCTAGTCTTTTGACCACCGGAAAGCGCCTCCATTTTTTTGTCGAAATCCGCCTCCGAAAAACCGAGCCCACGGATGACTCCGTTTACCTCACTTTGATAAGTATGGCCGCCGATCACCTCAAATTCATGGCTCAACTTATGATAACTGTCGAGAAGCGTCTCAAGCTCGGCGCCGGCCAGGCGATTCATCTGTGTCTCCATCTCACGCAGACGCTCTTCCATGGCAAGGATATCCTCTCTGGCATGAAGCACCTCCTCGTAGATCGTGCGATGCCCCGATACGTCCTGATACTGGGCCAGATAGCCGATCGTCTTATCCTTGGCTAAGATCACGCTTCCGGTGTCCGCCGGCTCCTCGTGCATAATGATTTTAAGCAGCGTAGACTTGCCGGCACCATTGATGCCGACAATCGCTGCTTTTTCATTCGCTTCAATATGAAAATTAATATCCTTTAAGATCTCCTCCGACCCGAAAGCCTTTGAGATATTTTGACAAGCTAAAATCATGGGATAACTTCCACCCTCTGTCTCTATTGATATTCCCTGCCCAAAGTCTCGCGGATCGCCTTGATAAATCCCTCGCTGCTCAACACGGTGGGATGTTCGATCGTCGTAATCAGTGCAAGGTCTTTTGTCATGTTACCGTCCTCGATCGTCTTGACACAAGCCGCTTCCAGGTCGTCCGCAAATTTCATCAGCTCTGCATTGCCGTCAAGCTCCCCTCGTTTTCTGAGCGCCCCGGTCCATGCAAATATCGTCGCCACGGAATTAGTGGAGGTTTCCTCCCCCTTCAGATGCTTATAGTAATGGCGCTGTACGGTGCCGTGCGCCGCCTCGTACTCATAATAGCCATCCGGCGAAACCAGCACGGAAGTCATCATGGCGAGAGAGCCAAAAGCGCTGGAAATCATATCGCTCATCACGTCCCCGTCATAATTTTTGCAGGCCCATATATAGCCGCCCTCGGACTTCATCACGCGCGCCACCGCGTCATCAATCAAGGTATAAAAATATGTGATACCGGCCGTTTTAAACTTGTCCTGATACTCTGCGTCAAAAATTTCCTGGAATATATCTTTGAACGTGTGGTCATATTTTTTGGAAATCGTATCCTTGGTAGCGAACCACAGATCCTGCTTGGTGTCAAGCGCATAGTTAAAACAGCTTCTGGCAAAGCTTTCGATGGACGCACAGAGATTGTGCTGTCCCTGAATGACGCCCGCCCCAGCAAAATTATGGATGAGCTCTCTGGTCTCGGTGCCGTCCTCTGCTGTATAGACTAACTCGCATTTGCCGGCAGCGGGAATCTTCATCTCTGTCGCCTTATATACATCGCCGTACGCATGGCGCGCAATCGTGATTGGTTTCTTCCATGTTTTTACGTTTGGCTCGATACCGCGCACGACAATCGGCGCACGAAATACCGTTCCGTCGAGCATCGCACGAATTGTCCCGTTCGGGCTTTTCCACATTTCTTTCAAATTGTACTCGGTCATCCTCGCCGCGTTCGGTGTAATCGTCGCACATTTCACCGCCACACCGTATTTCTTGGTAGCGTTGGCAGAGTCCACCGTAACCTGATCGTTCGTCTCGTTGCGGTGCTCTAACCCCAGATCATAATACTCTGTATTTAATTCGATAAATGGCAGCAACAGTTCATCTTTTATCATCTGCCAGAGAATTCTTGTCATTTCATCGCCGTCCATCTCCACTAACGGCGTCTGCATCTTAATTTTTTCCATCGTAGCCCTCCATTTTACTTATTTTCCCGCATAGCGTATCTATTGTATCAGAATAATCCACTATTGTCCATATTTTCCATCGTTTTCCTCACATGTTCATGGGCAAGCCGTTCGGCGAGTTCTGCGTCGTGCAGCTTTAAAGCCTCGAGGATTTTTCTGTGCTCTCCGTTGGAATCGGCCACACGCTGTGGCTTTGCCAGCGTGATACGCCGTTCGCGCTGCACATAACAGTGAAAATCAAACAGCACGCGGCGCAGCTCTTTGCTGCCGGACGCGCGATAGAGAACGCCATGAAACCGATTGTCCAGCTCGACGACCTGTTCGTATCTTTCTTTGCCCAAATAAAATTCTGACAAATCAATAATTTCTTCCAGCTCGTCAAGCTGTTCTTTCGTGATGTACTCAGCCGCCCAGCGCGCACATAACCCCTCGAGACGGGAACGTATCTCATAGATATCACGCACGTCCTTGTGCGTAATGCCAACCACATAAGCACCCTTGTTGGGAATGATCGAAACCAGGCCCTCGAGCTCTAACTGCCGTAAGGCCTCGCGCACCGGCGTCCTGCTTACGCCCAGCTCGTCACCGATTGTCTTTTCCCGCAGCTCCTCGTTCGCCGCGTATCTGCCGGACAATATATCTTCCCGAATCTTGCGAAACACACGGGAACCAAGCAAATAACTATCTTCCCCCATAAAAATAACCATACCTTTCTCTCAACCTGCAAACTTTGGGCCACAGACACAAATATGCGCGTGAAAAATTTATTTTTCACACGAATCTCCATTCATAATACCCAGCTTTTTACAGCAGAGATCAATCTGTGCCACAAGTTCCGTATCCGTCAAAACCGTCACGCGTCCCTCTTCGTACTGTTCATCCACCCATGTCTTGATCTCTTTGACCAGTTCGCTGTTTTTGTCAATCCATTTTTCTTTCGGCAGATGGTAATACGAATTGATCCAGTGCGCGATGCCGGCAAGCCCGGAAGTATTGGAAACTGAGACAAGCGGCGGCCTGTTTAAGAACTTACCCGTGTCAAATATATTATAAATTTCTTCGTTTTTTAACAGACCGTCCGCGTGTATTCCGGCGCGCGTGACATTGAAATTGCTTCCGACAAACGGCGTGCGGCTCGGCTGCACATAGTTAAGATCGCGCTCAAAATATTCGGCAAGCTCACTAATCACCGTAGTGTCCATACCGTTTAGCGTTCCTTTTAGCTGTGCATACTCAAACACCATCGCCTCAAGCGGCGTATTCCCGGTGCGCTCACCGATTCCGAACAGGGAACAGTTGACGCCGCAGGCGCCATAGAGCCATGCGGTAGTCGAATTGCTGACTGCCTTGTAAAAATCATTGTGCCCATGCCATTCAATCAGCTCCGACGGCACGCCGCCATGCGTGGTAAGGCCATAGATAATGCCCTGCACACTGCGCGGAATCACGGCTCCCGCAAAATTGACGCCGTATCCCATGGTATCGCAGGCGCGAATCTTAATCGGAATCTTATACTCATCCATAAGCTTCATCAGTTCTAGGCAAAATGGAATCACAAAACCGTAAATATCGGAACGCGTAATATCCTCGAGATGGCAGCGCGGGCTAATCCCGGTCTCCAGACAGTCGCGTATCACATCCAGGTACATATTCATGACCTCACGCCTAGTTTTTTTCATCTTATAAAAAATATGGTAATCCGAACAGCTTACAAGAATGCCCGTCTCGCGCAGCCCGATCTCTTTTGCCAGCGCAAAATCCTGTTTAGTGGCGCGAATCCAGCTTGTGACCTCGGGAAATTGATAGCCCCGTTCCAGACACTTATAGACTGCGTCGCGGTCCTTTTTGCTGTATAAAAAGAACTCGCTCTGGCGAATCAGGCCATTGGGTCCGCCCAATCGGTGCAAATAATCGTAAATCTTTACAATCTGTTCCGTGGTATATGGCGCCCTGGACTGCTGGCCGTCGCGGAATGTCGTATCGGTAATCCAAATCTCCTCCGGCATATTGTGCGGCACGATTCTGTCGTTGAACGCGATCTTAGGTATCTCATCATAAGAAAAAAGATTCCGAAACACATTTGGCTCCGACACATCCGCTAGCTGATAAAAATGCTCCTCCAACTGAAGCAAGTTTGTTTTCTGATTCATCACAACTTCTCTCATACTCTGCCCTCTCTTTCTGCTGTCCCGATGAGCTGTCTGCATCCTTTAGCTGACCAAAACAAAAAACTGTATAATTGTATACAATAATTATTTTATACGTTTTTGATTGTATCCATTTCCTGCCTATCTGTCAAGCCCTGATAAAATTGCAGCAATTTATAAAAATTTTTTCACACATCCCACCCACGCGCATAGGATACAGTGTAAATAAAATTTCTTGGAGGTTTTACATGAGTGATTTAGCAGCAACAAATTGTGGTGGCGGATGTGGATGTTCTAACGAGGGAGGATGCTGCAGTTCTATTATCTGGATCCTTCTCTTACTCTCCTGCTGTGGCGGCAATGGCGGCTTCTGTGGTGGCGGCAATGGCTGCGGCGGCAATGACTGCCTGTGGATCATCCTGCTTCTGTGCTGCTGCGGCGGCAGCGGATTTGGCTGCGGCAACAGCGGTTTCTTAGGCGGCAATGGCTGCGGCTGTGGATGCTAATCTGCTGACAGACAATTCACCATTACCTTTCACATAACATAAAATTCCCGGAAGACATAGTGCTTCCGGGAACCAAAACCGGTATTTCAACCGATCGTGCAGGTGAACCTGCAAACAAAAAGAGTGGAATTTCCACTCTTTTTGTTTGCTTCTATATAAAATATAACAGTGACATGTTAATTTTTGTTTTGGTTTTCCTTTTTCTCCGTCATCCGATTGTTTGCCGGAGCATGCGGCAGCCATTCGTTCGGCAGCTCACATTTGCTGGAAACCGTTCTGTTTTTGATACACTCTTCATCAATCTCATAGACGCTGTTGCCATCTACCACAAGCATATTTGCCTCCTCCTTCCATTCCCCTACCATAATATGCAAAAGCTGTAATAATGCGGCTTTTCCTATCATATGATAAAGAAAAAAGGCAAAATCTCATGGATGATCATCAACTTACCCCTTTTGACAATATGACTCATACAAGAGAACTGCAAATGCTAAAAACGGCGCTCCCCTATATGAAAGGAAACCAGAAACGCCAGTTCGCCATTCTCATCAAATATATGGAGCTGCAAAACACCGCCGTGCTCTTTTCCCAGGAGGATAAAGTGCTGTCGATGTGCTCCGTCGAGGAGAATGAAAGCAACCTGCCGGCTATGCTCAATGCACTGCGGCCATTCTGCACATCAAAAGAACTCGAAACTGTAGATATGTTTGTCAACGTTTTCTCAATGCTCGAAACCTGGAGGGACTTCTCATGAATCAGAATTTATTTGATAACAATCCAATGCTTCAAAACATGTCACCGGAAAAGCTGCAATTTTTGATGAACTTCGCCAACAGCAAAAAGCCAAACTCCATGCAGGAAATGATGCCGTTTCTGCTGTCTTTTATCAACTCCGCGCAATCGAAGAATATACAGTTTTCCAACAATGAGACCGATCTGCTCATCAACATCTTAAAACAGAACATGACACCGGAAGAAGCTTCCAAGGCCGATAAGATCGTGCAAATGATGCGCAGCCGCCAACAGAAATAAGATCGTGCAAATGATGCGCAGCCGCCAACGGAAGTAAGATCGCACTCATGCTGCGCAGCCCCTGGCACAGATAACACAGGCGCCCGCGCTCACTCCCAGACAGACGCAAGCTCCAGTTCAAGTATCTTATCAATCGGAGTGACACAGCGTCCGTTTCCGTCTGTCCCTTCAAAATATTTTTTGCTTGCCGACTCAAAAAGTACATAGAGATGATCGTTCCAGATCACAATCTCTTCGGAACAGGGCGGCATCTCTATCTTGCGAGCCGGTTTATCCGGCTCTTTGTCAAGTTTGATCAAAGAACCGTATAATTTGAGATAGGAAGAGTTACTTCTTCCAAATGAAGTGCTCAGATAGACACCTCCATCCTCATCAAATGCGATCCCCTGCACCTTGCTTGGAAGCCGGTAACTCGTCATCACAGTCAAACGGTCCAGACTGCTATTATAGCTGTAGGCATACAATCTGGAATGATGCCTTCTGTCGTAGGTCGCCACCCAGATGCGGCCCCCATAACAGGTAATGCAGGATGGCCGATTCTTTAACTTGTACTCTACCAGCAGGGTAGACGCATCGATATAACTGCCCTGGGCAGTCTCTGCGATCGTCCTCAAATACTCGTAGGATATCCGCTCGAGTGTATCGGAATCGGAATGACAGATCCAGACATTCTCCCCGTCATAAGCAAGTCCGCCCAAATGGCTGTTCTTTTTCATCCCCAGAGTGGCCAGATACTCCCCGCTGCCGCGGTCAAAAATCAGCAGCGATCCGTGCTCCTCCTTCTCCTCGGCATAGGCGGTCATCAGAATCAACTCCTCCGTAAAACAAAGTCCCTGAAAACATTGATTCTCACTGCCGATGATGTGATTGATGTAGTCATTTTCCCTCGTAGCCGGCATACCCGGTATCTGCAGCTCTTCCACAAAGCGATAGGAACACTCGGTCAGCTTTTTTTGATTGCCGTCAATTTTTGAGGCTGTTTTATAGGAATAGAATGCCACATTCTCTTCGGTATCGATCGCTTTTGTCCATTTTGCAAACAGTGCCATATGATCTGCATTGTCACCGTCTATGGTTGTGATCTTGTTTTTGTAATTACTTTCCCGGTACCAGCCTGCAAAATTGTACCCTTCCCGCTGCGGCACTTTCAAGGTGACAGGCAGCTGCTCATCCGTTAGCACCTGGGGATTCTCACTGTGATTGACACCGCCGTTTAATGCATAGACAATATGATAACCTGTTTCCCCGTAGGAACGTGTCTTATTGACAATGCGCAGCGACTTTGTACCAGAAAGCATCTTAGCGTCCGCAAAACGGGAATCCGCAATCAACAGCACGGCGATAAACAGCATGGCGATCATGACTTTTTTCTTCTTCAAACGACACCCCTCCGACTTAAACAGATACAATCGTGATAAGACCCAAAAAGAATATCTGTTTTAACCAGTTTTTTATATAATATCGCTAATTTATATAATAGTATCATTTGAATGTTTATACAATATGTATGTTTCTGGAACTTTTTATTGCCATTTTTTCATTATATTTACATATTATTCACAGTCTGTACACATATGACAAATACGGTTGATTTTCCACACAAAAAAATTTATGATATGCTTATAAAAGATTATGCGGACAGGAGATCACATCTATGCATCCCAGAAAAATTGGTTTTATCGGATTTGGATTAATCGGCGGCTCGATCGCCAAGAGATTAAAAAAAATATATCCCGATCTTCACATCATTGCGACAGCCAGCCATCTTAAGACTGTCACGCTGGCACATGAGCTGGCGCTGATTGAAAATACGGCGCTCTGCAACATCGAAGATTTTTATGATTGCGACTATATTTTTTTATGTACGCCAGTGCAAAAGAATATCGAATATTTAAGACAGCTCAAAGGCCGCATCAGCCCTCAATGTATGATCACAGATGTGGGCAGCGTCAAATCAGACATACACCGCGCCGTCACCGAGCTCGACATGGAAGCCAATTTTATCGGCGGGCATCCGATGGCGGGTTCCGAGAAGACCGGACTTGAAAACGCCAGCGACTATTTGCTGGAAAATGCTTACTATGTCATCACACCCACGTCAAAAAACAGCGAAACGACGATTGAAACATTCCGCGAACTGGTACTGGCTTTAGGCGCCATCCCGCTGATCCTTGACTATGAGGCGCATGATTTTGCGACGGCCGCCATCAGCCATCTGCCGCATATCATCGCTTACAGCCTTGTCAACCTCATACAGGCGTCAGATGATGAAAACGAAACGATGAAACTGATCGCCGCCGGAGGTTTTAAAGATATCACACGCATTGCCTCCTCCTCGCCGGTGATGTGGGAAAACATCTGTCTCTCCAACAAGACGCAGCTTTTAAAGCTGATAGACGCTTTTGCAGGTCTTTTGCAGAACGTCAGAACAGATATCGAACATTCCGACAGCGAAGCGCTTTTGACCGCTTTTTCAAACGCCAAAGAATACAGAGATTCCATCACCATTCCGCGAAAAGGCGCCCTCAAACAAGTATATGAATTGTATTTGGATTTGATCGATGAAGCAGGCGGGATTGCCACGGTTGCCACCATCCTTGCGAGCAACCATCTGAGTATCAAGAACATCGGGATTATACACAACCGTGAATACAGGGACGGCGTGCTGCGTTTAGAAATGTATGACGAAAAGTCATTGCAGGCAGCCGTCGCCCTGCTGCAGAAACATCACTACGTGATCTATGCGCATTAGAGCGTGTTTGAAAGCACTTTTCAGACACGCTCCAGCGCGGCGGCTATGACCACACAGCCTGCAATCGACCTTTGCAAAGGAACAGATTCTCTCATTCCTCGTATGATCAGATATCATTAAAAATCTGATAAATATCAATCTTTAAGGCATCTGTCGTGGACATGCCGATAAAGACGCTCCCATATTGGAAATCGTCGCCGCACTCCTGCATGCGGACGATTTCCACCACGGCGTCCACCACCTCTCCCGTCCAGATTTGAATCCTGGTATCATAATATGTGCCGATTTCCAAAGGCTTGCTGGCCTTAAAACCAAGGCCGCTGCGCGATATATCGGTCACATCCACATGGAGATATTTCAGTGTCGTAATACCGTTTTCGTCCAATCGTTCCAACTGTACCGACACATCTAAATCCAGCCGCTTGTGTCTCCTCTTCTCTTCCATAAATATCTCCGTTTCTGCGCGCCACTCTGCGCTTTCTTATATAGGAAATGGCGTCGTCAGACGCATCCATTCCCAAATGCATCGCAACTTGCAAAGAATCACAAAGTGATTCTTTTTTACTTTACAGGAATTTGCGTCGTCAGACGCGTCAATTCTCAAGTTGCAGAGCAACTTGCAAAGAATCACAAAGTGATTCTTTTTTACTTTACAGGAAATTGCGTCGTCAGACGCATCAATTCTCAAGTTGCAGAGCAACTTGCAAAGAATCATAAAGTGATTCTTTTTTATTTTATAAGCATCGCATCCCCGAAACTGAAAAACCGATAACGCTCCCGCACAGCCGTCTCGTAAGCCGCAAGCACATGCTCTCTACCCGCGAGCGCAGACACCAACATCACCAGCGTGGACTCGGGCAGATGAAAATTGGTAATCAGGGCGTCGATCACTTTAAACTGGTAACCGGGATAGATAAAGATATCCGTCCAACCGCTTGACTGTCGCAGATAACCATTTGCATCCGCAGCGGACTCCAATGTCCTCGTACTCGTGGTGCCGACGGCGACGACCCGGTGTCCCGCCGCTTTTGCGCGGTTAATGCGATCGGCCGCCGACTGGTCAATACTATAATACTCCGCGTGCATGTGATGTTTTAGCACATCCCGCTCCTTGACCGGACGAAACGTGCCAAGACCCACATGAAGGGTAACCTCGGCAACCTCTATCCCTTTCTCCCGCAGAGATGCCAATAACTCTGGTGTAAAATGCAGTCCTGCCGTGGGAGCAGCCGCCGAGCCGTCATGTTTGGCATAGACCGTCTGGTAACGGTTTTTGTCCAAAAGCTTGTGTGTAATATAAGGCGGCAGCGGCATCTGGCCAAACCGGTCGAGGATTTCCTCAAATATCCCCTCATAGTGAAATTGTATCAGACGGTTGCCATCCTCCATAACCTCTAATATTTCTCCGCGCAGCAGGCCGTCGCCAAAAATAAGTTTCGTCCCCGGCCTGCATTTTTTCCCGGGTTTGACCAAAGTCTCCCAGATATCATTTTCTTTTCGCTTCAACAAAAGTATCTCTATGTTGGCGAGCGTCCCCTCTTTTACGCCGTAGAGGCGGGCCGGAATCACCTTGGTATTGTTTAACACCAGACAGTCCCCCGGGTTCAGATAAGAAGTGATATCCTTAAAAATGTGATGTTCCACAGCCCCCGTCTTCTTATCAAGCACCATCAGGCGGGAGCTGCTCCGGTCTTCGAGCGGGTCCTGCGCGATCAGCTCCTGGGGCAGCTCATAATAAAAATCTTTTACGTCCATCATATCGCAATAAGCCTTTCTACCTACTTGCGCAACTCTACGTCCATAGCTTCCAGCGCTTTGACAATTTTGTCCATGGCTCCTGTGATATCCGCATCCTCCAAGTTTCTGTCTCCCGCACGGAAAGAAAGCGAATATGCCAGTGATTTATAACCGGGCTTAATCTGAGCTCCCTCATAGATATCAAACAGCGCGTAACTCTCTAAGAGTTTGCCGCCTTTTTTATCAAATACCTTTTCGATATCCCCAGCCAACACGTTCTTTGGCACAATCATGGAAATATCGCGGGTCGCTGCAGGGAACTTGGCAATGCCGCTATACTTATAATCAAATGTAGCCTGCGCGACGATCTTTGGCATATCAAGCACGGCAACATAAACACGCTCTTTCATATCGTATTTGGAGGCAGTCAGCGGGTGAACCTCTCCGAGATAGCCGATGACGTCTCCGTCGTAAATAACATTCGCCTGACGGCCCGGATGCAAAAACGGCTTTTCGGCGTTCTGATCATACTGCGCTTTTTGTCGCATCCCGACTTTATACAAAATCTCTTCCACAACACCTTTCATGGTATAAAAATCGCCGTCCCCGTACATGCCGAGTGTAAACTGCATACGTTCTTCGGGCAGTTCTGTGACTGGTATCTGATGCGGCAGATAGATATTCCCCAGCTCGTACAGGCGCACGTTTTTATTCCTGCGGTTCATATTGGTAGACAGCGAGGTCAGCATCCCGTTTAAGGAAATCGTGCGCATAATTGAAAAATCTTCACCGAGCGGATTGCTAATCACCACCGCCCGGCGCAGCGGAGAATCCTCTGGCAAAAGCAGCTTGTCAAACACTTTGGGACTCTCGAACGAATAGGTCATTCCCTGAGAAAATCCGCAGAACTGGGCCGCCTCTCTCGCCAACGCCTCGATGCGCAGCTTGAACGAAAGCTGACCGGTCGTAGCCTCGCCGCTCGGCAGTGTCGTCGGAATCTTATCGTACCCGTAAAATCTTGCGACTTCCTCCGCCAGATCGGCGTCACATTCCAAGTCCTGACGAAATGTGGGAATCAATACCTCTCTTTTTGCCTCGTCATAACCTAAATCAAGCGCCTTGAAATATGACAGCATGGTCTCCGCGGCGATATCCGTGCCCAAAAGCGCATTATATTTCTCCGGTTCAAACGGCAGACGTCTGCCCTCTTTGACCTTGTCATACACATCGACCGCGCCGCCGACCACTTCACCCGCGCCAAGCTCCTCAATCAACTGGCAGGCACGGTTGATCGCGTCAAGCGCATTGTTGGGGTCAAGGCCCTTCTCAAACTTTGAGGAAGCGTCCGTGCGCATACCGATCTTCTTGGAAGAAAGACGGATATTCGTTCCGTCAAAGCATGCCGCCTCAAACAGCATTGTCTGCACACTGTCCGTGATCATAGAATTTTCTCCACCCATGATGCCTGCAATCCCGACCGGCCTTTTGCCGTCGCAGATCATTAAAATACTGTCGTCCAAAACGCGCTCCTGACCGTCGAGCGTGACAAATTTTTCGTCCTTTGCAGCGCGCCGCACAACGATCTCTCGGCCCTCGATTCTGTCCAAGTCGTAGGCGTGCATCGGCTGACCGTACTCTTCCATCACATAATTGGTGATGTCAACGATATTGTTGATCGGGCGAATCCCCTGCGCGCGCAGTCTGCGCTGCATCCACTCCGGCGACGGCGCGATTTTGATATTTTTTACGACTCTCGCAACATACCGGGAACATAAGTCTTGATCTGCAATCGTCACTTTGATGTAATCAGCGGCGTTTTCTGTATTGCCCGTCTCTTTTACGGTCGGAGGGACAAACTTTTTGCCAAACGTAGCCGCCGCTTCCCGCGCCAAGCCGAGTACGGAAAAGCAGTCCACGCGGTTGGAGGTGATCTCATACTCTACCACGGTGTCATCCAGTCCAAGATAAGCGACGGCATCCTCTCCCACCGGCGCGTCCTCCGGCAGCAGATAAAGCCCGTCCTCCGGCGCCAGCGGAAACATATCGCGGCTTGCCCCGAGTTCCTCGATGGAACACATCATGCCGTCCGACTCAACGCCGCGAAGTTTTCCTTTTTTGATCTTGATACCGCCCGGGGTAACACTGCCGTCATGGCCGCCCGCAACTCTTCCGCCATCCAGCACGACAGGCACCTTAGCGCCCTCTGCGACATTCGGCGCGCCTGTTACGATCTGAATCGTTTTCTCACCGATGTCTACCTGGCAGATCACCAATTTGTCCGCATCCGGATGCCGCTCGACGGACATTACTTTACCAATTACAATCTTATCCAAATCCTGGTCCATACAGCAGTATCCTTCCACCTTCGACCCGGATAACGTCATGGCATCCATATATTCCTGCGGGGTGCAGGTAAGCCCCGGTACTAAATCTTTGATCCATTTTAACGATGTATTCATACTATTAATTGCTCCTTCTATTAGAATTGATCCAAAAATCTCTGGTCATTTTCGTACAGTAAACGCATATCATCGATCTCGTATTTGAGCAGGGCAATGCGCTCTAAGCCCACGCCAAACGCAAAACCGGAATACTCCGTCGGGTCGATGCCGCTCATGCGAAGCACGCGCGGGTGCACCATACCGCAGCCTAAGATCTCAATCCAACCCTCGCCTTTGCAGAAACGGCAACCCTTGCCGCCGCACTTAAAACAGGTGACGTCCATCTCGGCCGACGGTTCCGTAAACGGAAAATGATGCGGGCGAAACTTTACTTTCGTATCCGCGCCAAACAACTGCTTTGCAAATTCCGCCAAAGTTCCCTTGAGATCGGCGAACGTGATATTTTTGTCAATGACAAGCCCTTCTACCTGATGGAAAGAAGGAGAATGTGTCGCGTCCACCTCGTCCGAGCGGAATACCCTGCCTGGCGCAATCATGCGGATCGGCAATTTTCCCTTTTCCATCTCGCGCACCTGCACCGGAGAAGTCTGCGTGCGGAGAATAATTTTGTCATTGATATAGAATGTGTCCTGCTCGTCCTTCGCCGGATGGTTGGCGGGAATATTTAACGCCTCAAAATTGTAGTAGTCATATTCTACCTCTGGTCCCTCTACCACCTCGTAGCCCATGCCGGTAAAGATGCGTTCCATCTCCTCGAGCGCGATCGTGTTGGGGTGACGATGTCCGAGGCTGTTTTTCTTAGCCGGCAGTGTCACGTCGATCACCTCGTGCCGCAGTCTGATCTCAAGCTCCGCAGCTTCCAAGCGGGCCTTCGTCTCCTCTAAGATCTTCTCAATGCTCTCCCTCGTCTCATTGACGAGCTGCCCGATGATCGGGCGTTCCTGGGGGCTTACGTCTTTCATACTTTTGAGCACGGCGGTCAGCTCTCCTTTTTTGCCAAGGACTGCCACACGCACATCATTCAATTTGGCCAAATCTTTGGATTCCGAGATCTGACGAACCGCCTCATCCTTGATTTTTTGTAATTTTTCTTTCATCTTAACCTCCATTCCGAGAACGTTACGTTCGAGGAACCGCAAGAGAAATCTGCGCATGCAGTTTCTCTTGTCGGAGCAGGGCTTATTTGTGACGTCCTCGGCACAAATAGCCGTGTGATAAAATCAGCGATCGAGCTGATTTTTCACACTAACCTCCACATTCATAAAATACAAGATACGGGTGACCGTGTGCAACCGAGCAGGGAAAAGATTTTCTTCCCCATCCGTTGCGCGGCCCGCACGCTGCTTCAGCAGTTAAATTCCATATGTGGCCTGCGCATAAAAAAACGGAATCCATCATCCACAAGGGACGAATAATTCCGCGGTACCACCCTAATTCAAAAAGCCAGAAAATCTCTCTTTTTGCACTTTAATGCGTAACGTGCATCAGCGTCATCCGCTACTCTCTTTCACAGATGCGGCTCCTGTGCGAACTTCGATTGCTGCCTTATCCGAAACGGGCTTTCAGCCGGTGGCCCGTTCTCTCTGAAGGAAGTACAGCGCTCTACTGTGGGAAAATCCCTCACAATCTCAGCCTTTACGTATTCTATCGGCTATTCTAGCACAGGACTTTCAAAACTTCAAGTACTTTTTTCGCTTAGACTCTTTTCGCTGTACAGATGAAACCGTTTCTAACCAGTGCGGCAAACAGCCCTGTTACGACTTATTTTTTTTGTGCCGCTTTCTCCATCTGCGGATATCTTCCAGATAGAGCACGTTGATTTCCGCCGACACAAACATAATGTACATGCAAAAGTAGAGCCAGAGCATAATAAGCGCGATCGTCGTCAAACTGCCGTACATCGAAAATCCGTTAAAATAATTGACATAGATGGAAAGTCCAAATGAAAAGACATACCACGCCACGCCGCAGACCGCCGCGCCGGGCAACTGCCCTTTTAACCGCAGTTTACGGTTGGGCAGCGTCGTAAATAAAATATCGAAAAAAATAATCAGCGCCGCCAGCATCCATAGACCGCGGAACCTTGACAAAAACTCCATAGTATGACTTAAAATCGGCACATACTCAGCCACAAACTTGCTTAAACTGTTGCCAAAAACTAAGATCACCAATGTCATCACAATGGCAAGCATAAAAACAACAATATAAACTACGGCCCAAAAACGCTGTACCAGCCAATTTCTCTGTTCATCCACGTCATTGACTGCATTTAGGCCGTCGTTTAACGCCTGGATTCCTTTGGCTGCCGACCACACTGCCGCCACGGCAGTCACGGATATAATTCCCACCGAACGATTATAAACTTCGTCCACGACTGACACCAAAAAAGGCGCAATGTACTCGGGGACAATTCTTGTGATGATTTTTAGCAGCATCCCTTCAGAGATACTCGTATATTGCAGCAGAGAAGAAAATACCATCAAAAACGGAATGATGGAGAGCAGCAAAAAAAACGCTGCCTGCGCCGCATAGGCATTGATGCGGTTCTGTTTACATATTTTTGTAAAAAATCGTATCGCTGCATAAAATTTCATCAAAAAACCCATGTCGTACCCCGCGCCTTTCTTTCGCTAATCTGTTGTCAGTCACTTTCATTTTTTATTGTTTCGATCTCGATTCCTTCGTAGAAAAAGCGCAAAATCTCATCATAACTTTTGCCGCTTTTCGCCATCCCGTTTGCGCCGTTTTGGCTCATACCGATTCCATGCCCATAGCCGCCGCCGACAAATCGCAGCGAGCCATTCTCGCCTGCCTCAACAGTACAATAGGCGCTGGGCAGCATCGTCACATCCTCGTTTACAGAGCCGTCCGCGTAGGTAACTGTTTCTGTAAAAGCCCCTAAAACTTTTCGTATATTGTATTCGGTCTTTACTTTCGCGTACCCGTTTTCATACTGCAGATGCAGGCAAATCAATGCGCCCGAAGGATTCCTCTCCTCTGCCGATACCGACAGCAGGGCGCCGAGTGCGGCCGGGGAAGATAACGCCTCACTCTCATTGTCCCGATAAATCAAAACACTCTGCGGTACCACCTGATATCGGTTCTCCAAAATTTCCTGTACCTTTGCAGTTTGATCGGTAATATTGCCCGCAGCCTGCCAGCGGTAAAATTTAATTCCGCTGTCATAACCGTTTGGGGAAGTGGCAATATAGGCGGCAAAATCTTCTTCTTTCGACAAATCTCCGGCAAATTCACTCTCATTGAGACATTTTTTTTGCAGATACTGGTAGCGGTCCGTGTCCGTGATATTCCACACATCCGCCGTTCCGGTATAGCCCATCGAAGTGGAAAAATAATATGCCTCCACGACTTCCCCGTCAGCGGTAATCACCTGTCCCGCCGTGGCGTTTACCGCCGCCGTCGTGCTCTCAGACGGCGCGACTTTATTGTACACCTGATAGGATGTACTGTCATCTATATGCGCGCCGTATGCCGCCAAATCGGCTGCCATAAGCTGGCGGTATGCATAACTTCTGGCGCAGACCGCCTGTACTTTAAGCGCTTCCGGTGCATAGGAAGCCGGCATTTCGCTCGGCACTACCCCATAGAGATATTCCTCAAACGGCAGCACATTCACCACTGCACTTCCCTGCGCATAACGGCGCACCTCAAACGTGCCGCGGTAAGCGTTGGTCATCGCTTCTCCCGCCGCATCGCACAGATACAATCTTCCCTCCGGCGTCTTCGTTGACACCGTAAGGGTTTCCGCGGCTTCCTCGCCGAAAAAACCGGATGTCTGGAGCAGCTCCCCGGGCGTTAAGACACTCTTTTGATCGCCGTAAGAAACGTCCGCCTCCTCCGTCGCCTTAATCCAGACGTCCTCTCGGAACTTATCGCCCTCCGCCAGCAGCAAAACTCTGATGTTGGCGATACTGGCAGGTTTTTCCAGCAAAATGGCACAGACCTGCCCCTCACCCGTGACATAGGTAGCCTCCATATTGCCGAGCACGACATCCGAGATCGACTTTTCCACCACACCGTCAAATATCTGGTACACCGGTATCCTGTTTTCATGGTCTACCTTGCCATATCCCTGTATCTCGATTATCTCTGCATCATAGGAGAGCAGATTGCCATATATCTTGTCTTTTTTCTCCCGTATCGTGACAATCTCACCGCCTAAGAATAAAAAGTCGTAGACGCCGGCAGAAAGCTGCGGCGCCGGTTCCATACTTTTTTCATACGCGGCGCCGTCGTACAAAAAGCTGATACTGCCAGATGTGCACTCTTTAAGATAAGCATTTTTGACTGACACCTCCTGATCGGCGTAGCCCGCCATGCCGATGCAGCGGTTCTCGACATGATAAACCTCGTAGGACTTCCATTTTTCAAACCCCGCCAGATTTAACACGGTGGTAAAATCCCCCTCATTTGTCACCAAAATCCCCTGCTCTTTCGCCTCCACGGTATCCAAGATCAAAATATCGGTTTTCTGTACCACATCTGTCATATCCAGATAATCGAGCAGCTGATCGTATAGACCGCACCACTCCTCTCTGGTGAGCACATGGCGTTTTCCCCTGCCGGGAACCTCTATGTAATCGGCAGCGCCCAATTGTTCCACGATCTGCACAGCCGTTTTTTTCGTGATGACACTGCCCTTGTGATTTTCAAACACATTTGTCCAATCGACCGCGGGAAAAGCTTCTGTCTTAAGCTCTTGCTCAACCTCTGACATCGTAACTTCCGACATAAAGTCTCTGCTTCCCCCCGGGCTTCGTCCGCGAAATAGAAGAAGTACGACAAGCACCGCAATCACGAGGGCAAGAGCGGCTATTAACAACAAAAATCTTCTATTTTTTTTCACCATACCTTTGATTCCTTTTACCAATTTACAATCTTTCTATCCAAAATTTAGATACATTCACATTCGGGCAAAATTAGAAGCTGCCCCATTGCAAGGCAGCTTCTCCTTATCATCCGTAATCACTTACTTGTGCATATCCGTATTTTATCATGACCTGCTATAGCAGCCTCTTTCTTTTGTGTAATCTACACGATATCTTTTGTTACATCGCTGCTGCATAACAGCTTATGCTTCTGTGGTTTTCATCGTCTTCTGTTTCCTGAACTCTTATCTTCTGAAACAACATATCTTCTGTCTCTCAAAAATCTTCTGTCAATTATGATCTTTTGTAACCTCAACTATCTTTTGTAAAAACCCAAAATGCCGTTTCCTGCGTTTTTGACTCCTAGCTACTGCTAGGTGGGTAACCGCATACAAGCCTCTGCCTTCCACTGCTCGCGCACCAACGGTGCTGATGGCCTGACATCATCTTGAGAATATAGGAATCCCATAAAATAAAATGTAGGTTCAAAAATGCAGGGTATCGAACACCCCAGGCCTTACATCACTTTAATTTCTTTTATTATACTTTATCGTTCCCCAATAAGCAACAAAAAATTTGTGCCAAATTCTGATTATTTTACTATAATTTTAAAAAAAACTTTACCGATCAACTTCAGGCTAAACTACAAAAAACGACGGCAGATCTCTCTGCCGCCGTACAGATTTTATATGATTCTTAAATGGATGCCGCCTCATCTACAAGCTTCTTTAATGCTGCCAATGCCTCATCTGGAAGCTTATCGTAGCCGTCTTTCTTCGTCGCAAAGCCTTCTACGGCATCGACACGATTCTGCATCGCATTCTTTAATGCTGCCACATAATCTTTGTCACCCAGATCTGGGGTAAAGTCAGCAGTCTTGCCAGACCAATCGGTCATAATCTCAATATCTTCAAACGGTCCCCACTTCTCGAACGAAGCCTTACCTTCGACAATCGTTTCGAGAATACCGAGCGTATCTGCCGGTTTACACTTGGTTCCCATGAAATCACCTGTGTTTACAATGTAGCAGTCTACATTCTTCTCTTCCACCAGCTTCTTAAACTTCTCGTAATCGTTTACCAGCGGATAAGTTCTAAACGGATTTGCATAAGGAACAATCCTTAAAGCATTGAGGTCAGTTCCCGCTGCTACACGCTCCGCGGTAGAGGTCTTAGTCGCCAGAGTTGCACCCATGACAGATGCCAGTGCAGCGCCTTTTAACTTTAATACCGGCGGAATCGTCGGGTCTTTCATAATCCAGAAGATGGCATTAACCGGGGCATCAATCTTGTCCACGCGGTTCGGAGACCATAATTTGGACTTAATCGCGCGTCCGTTACCGTTGCGGATATCCTCTGTCACTAACTGAATCTTACCGTTCTCGTCCAAAGTTGCGGAACAGTTCTGAGCAGACAACAGGTACTCGTTGTCCGGGCAGCCGGTCGGGTAATCCGCCGTCTTATCAAAATAAGTAGGCTCAAGCGCGATCGATGCACAGGAATCGGTGTTAATGATAAATGCATCGTCATGAAGCACTTTGATGCCGCCGAACGCGTCATACTTGCCGTCATGTTTAGCATGGGTCAGAGTGGACTTGCCGGAACCTGACAAACCATATACGGAAGCAACGAACTTCTTGCCGCCCTCAAGGGAGTACTCTTTCTGTCCGCCATGGCAGGATGCGTATCCGTTTCTGTTCGCCAGAGCCCATGCCATAGTCAGCGTGCCTTTCTTGTGCTCGCCAAAGTATCTCATACCGAGAATTGCAGCACAGTTTGCATCCGTATCAAAATAGCAGAGCGTCAAAGGATCGCTCAGGCAGCTAAAGTCAACGTCCGGTCTCTCCTGTGGAATCCACTGCGGGTCAGAGAAGATATAGATATCCGGCTCTTTGCCGTCCGCGATCGGTTTGGATTTTTTGTACATCTTAACATACTCGTCGGACATATACTGGAAGTTTAACATCCAGTTGTAAAGAATATTCTCCTCTCCTTCCGGAATCAATAAATGTGCTTTCGCCATGAACTCCGGATCAAGACCGATAAAACACTCCACATGGTACATGGTTTTCCATCTCGTCTCATAGACAGCGTCCATGACAACTTTGTCGAGCTTGGCATCGTCAACGCCCGGCTCACCTTTGATGCGGCGTGCAGCGGCATAACGGCCCGTAACGGCACCATCGTTGAACAGCAATACTTTTGCATCCTTCTCAAGCCCAAACGTCTCACCGTCCTTGATCGGCATATCGGTCACGATCGTGCCCGGTGAATTTTTCGCTAATTCATATGCTTCTTTTAATGTGTTTACTTTTACGACATTGTTGCCGTAGAAAGCTGCTTCAATGATGGAACGTGTCTTGGAAAAACCAACTTTTCCAGCGCCAATCTCATTGATTGGATAGTATGCTTTTGTTGACATGTGAAATCCTCCTCATAATTATTTGGCAAAATAATATTTTTTTCAAAATATCGCTACATTAAATAATACACGATGCTATTTTTTTGTCAATCTCTTTTCAATAAAATTTCTCTAAAATTTCCAGAGCCCAAAGGGTCGTCTCCTGCGCGAAAACGCCGTCCTGCCCTTCTTAGATTTTGCGCAGCTCCTCGGCCGAAAAACCGCCCGGATAGAGGGCTTCGAGTGTAAATGACCGCAGTTCTTGTTCACTTTTTACCAAGATAATTTCAAATGTTTTGGGATCGCAAAATTCCATCAGCACCTGCCTGCACACCCCGCAGGGATACAGATAATCATGGGTATCCCCGGCGATGGCGATCGCCGTAAAAGAGCGCTCTCCTTCCGACACAGCCTTAAAAATTGCGGTGCGCTCAGCACAGTTTGTGGGAGAATAGGCGGCATTTTCAATATTGCAGCCGCGGTAAATCACTCCACCCGCCGTCAAAAGCGCCGCTCCGACGCGAAAATGCGAGTAGGGAACATACGCATGTTCTTTTGCTAAAACTGCCTCTCTCGCCAATAATGTTCTGTCAATCTCCATGGTTTCCTCCCATTCCGAAGCATTCTGTGCCAAGGAACGCGGCAGAATATCAGATTCTGCTCTGCGGTCAAGGGAATTTGTGATGCTTCGGCGCAAATTCCCGATTAAAAAATAAGGTCAACTCCGAATCAGTACAGTTTGCCAAGCCATGCAAACCACCTGAATCTCGCAAGGGCGGGCATGACAATGGCCGCAAGCGCGCTGACGGCAAACGTGAGCAGGCCCACCGACAAGCTCCACATCATTCCCTCGCGCCCCACCACTCCGCGGTTTACCAGCAGATATTTAACGGCCGCGGCAGACAAGGGCACGATCATTAGATGGATAAAATATATGATTGCACTCATCTTGCGCACGCAGCCGCTGTCCGGCAGACGAACGCCATGCCGCTGCAGCAGCAAATCCGCCTCGATCGCCGCGAGCGCAAACATCATGCCCGCAAATATACTCCCGATTCCAGCAGCGCCGTCCCTCCAGGCGCTCTCTGCCATCACGTTCGGACACTGATAAATGATAACCATCACCGCAAAGCCCGCCGTCCCGAGCACGGTGTAAGCGATCTGTTCCACATTCGTCAAATTGCCGGCTTTCTCCTTGCCGCGCCCCGCCTCCATATCCGCAAGACGAAGGCCAAAAAGCACTCCCGCCAGCGCCCGAAAAAGCAGCCCGCCCGTTATGCCGGCCAACAGTGCCGCGGCAACCACCTCCCAGACAGATGCGCTCGATTTATCGAGCAAATAAAGCAGCACGGCAATAGCCAAAAGATTCTGTACATACCACAGATGTCCGTCGTTTAGGCCGCAAACCCACTGGACGGTCTGTATCGTATAGGTGTAAAACCATCCCTGCTGATGCCCGGTAAACAACATATTCCACAGGTAATAGATCAGAATCCACCCGCACAGTAAAAAAAGAAAACGGCGGCAATATCGTTTCATTTTTTCCTGACTGTGCAGCGTGCCGTTTTTATACAAAAAATATCCGTTAAACACAAAAAACATCTGTACCGCAGCTTTGACCAAACCGGCAAACCAGGCCATCCCGGCCGCATCCGCGAGATAACAGTGTCCGAACACCACAATCGCGGCGGCACACAGTTTGGCATAATCGGCCGTCACATATATCTTTTTTTGTTCTTTATCCATTTTGATTTTGCTCCT
The DNA here is from genome assembly GCA_910584215.1 of uncultured Roseburia sp. Classification (GTDB taxonomy): domain Bacteria; phylum Bacillota; class Clostridia; order Lachnospirales; family Lachnospiraceae; genus Roseburia. Next base: position 23,832 of record CAJTYI010000016.1, read on the forward strand.
CCCATATGCGAAGCCGCATGTCTATTCATCATTTTATTATACCTGCCATAAAAGTCAAGTAAAACAGAGACGCATACACCAAAGCAAAAATAAGAAATTTTTATGAACTTTCTAACATTTTTATGAATATAAAAAAAATTTCTTGTGTCGCACAATGGCAATATGGTATGATATAGAGGTATTTTCTAAATAACATATATTTCATGTTTTCTGAATCTACATCATCTACATCTGTAACGCAATTTCTATAAAGGAGGGTTTCTTATGGTTGATAATTTTTGCGAAATCACCCCTAAGCTGCAGCAGCTCGCTGCGTTATGTGAAAAAAATGCAAAGATAGATCCTGAGCTATACACCAAATACGATGTCAAACGCGGTCTGCGCGACTTAAACGGCAAAGGTGTTCTGGTGGGATTGACTGAAATATCGGAGGTTTGTTCGACAAAAGAAGTGGACGGAAAGACCGTTCCGGCAGACGGCCAGCTTTTTTACCGCGGCTATGATGTGAAAGACTTGATCTCCGGGATTGGAGAGAAAAATCATTTTGGGTTTGAGGAGTGTGCTTATCTCCTGCTCTTCGGCGAACTGCCAAGCAAAGAAGAGCTGATTTCATTTGCAGAAATGTTGAGCACTTACCGCACGCTGCCCACAAGCTTTGTGCGTGACATCATCATGAAAGCCCCCAGCAAGGATATGATGAATACACTTGCAAGGAGCGTGCTGACGTTATACTCCTATGACGATATGGCCGATAATATTTCCATGCCAAATGTTCTGCGCCAGTGTATGCAGCTCATCAGTCTCTTCCCGCTGTTGTCCGTGTACGGGTATCAGACTTACCAGCACTACCACGAAGGTGCGAGCCTTTTTATCCACGCACCGCAGCCGGAGTATTCCACGGCAGAAAACATTCTGCATATGCTGCGCGCCGACAGCAAGTTTTCTCCGCTCGAGGCAAAGCTTTTGGATATTGCGCTGATTCTCCATATGGAGCACGGCGGCGGAAACAACTCTACATTTACGACACACTTGGTTTCCTCCTCGGGCACCGACACTTACTCCGCGATCGCCGCCTCCCTTGGCTCACTCAAAGGTCCAAAGCACGGCGGCGCCAACATCAAGGTTGTGCGCATGTTTGAGGACATGAAACAGCATCTGACAGACTGGGAGGACGAAGAACAGATCTCCCGCTATCTGAAAGCGCTTCTGCACAAGGAAGCGTTTGACTGCGCCGGACTGATCTACGGTATGGGACATGCTATTTACTCCCTTTCCGATCCCCGTGCGAGACTGTTCCGCTCTTTCGTAGAGAAATTGTCTGCCGAAAAAGGATGTGAGAAAGAATTTGCCCTCTACGCCACTGTGGAGCGCCTCGCGCCGCAGATCATCGCCAAGGAGCGCAAGATCTATAAGGGCGTCAGCCCAAACGTAGACTTCTTCAGCGGATTCGCCTACAGTATGCTCGGTCTTCCGGTAGAGCTGTATACACCGATCTTTGCCATCGCGCGTATCGCCGGATGGAGCGCACATCGTCTCGAAGAGCTGTCCACCAACGGCAAAATCATGCGTCCTGCCTACAAAAACGTGGGAGAACACAGAACCTATATACCGATGGCAGAGCGTTAGACACCGTGTGATCGAGTGGGGGAACGGTTTTCTTCCCTGCTCACGGCGCTCCGCATGCTGCATACGCAGCATACATCTCTATGCGGGCCTGCACAAAAAAGAATCGGGCATCCAAAAAGGCACCCGATTCTTTTTGACCAACTCCGTCTGTTGATTCTAAAACTTCACGACAAACTTTTCTCTCGCCTCACCGAGTTCGTGGTAAAACCATAAAAACGCTCCCAAAAAGATCACCAGATCAATCGCATTGATCCAAAACCCCAGATTTACCACAAAGGCATTGATAAAACCCACAATACCGACCAGGATAAAAAGTCCGCCAAAAACCGCTTCTTTCCAGTAAATGTATGCAATATATCCCGCCTTGTCCCGGCATTTTTCGATTTCCTGTGCCGTCATGATGATCGTGCTGATCTCACCGGTCCGTTTCATATTGAGCCCGGAACCAATCATAAAAATACCAAAGATAATTGCAATCAAGTCAAATATTGTTGTCATAGTGTATCCCTCATCTTTCCTCGCATATCATATAAATACTGCTTTCCGTTTACCATTATATCGGCTCCCTCCCCAAAATGCAATCCGCCTGACCATAAAAATAATAAAATTTCATATTTTTCTATTTTCTCATTGAACTATTCGCCTAATTAGTGTAGAATAGAAAATAACATTATGGATAGGGGAGAATTCTACTATGATATTAGATAATGCAAAAATCCTTATTGGCGATGATTCTATCCTTGCAAGAAAACAATTAAAAGACATTATTCTTGGATATGGAGAACCAATCTTTTATGAGGCCTCCAATGGACAGGATGCTGTTGACATTTATAAAAAAGAAAAACCGGATTTGGTATTTCTTGATATTGTCATGCCTGTAAAAGATGGTAATGCCGCTACGCGCGAGATTATGGAGTATGATAGCGATGCTGAGATCGTTATCGTCTCTTCCGTTGGTACACAGTCACAGTTGAAAGCCGCCATTGAAGCAGGAGCGAAAGATTTCATCCAAAAACCGTTAAATGCCGATCTTATTTTACATGTCATTTACACAAGATTTGAAGGGAGATAATCTATGTACGCTCAATTCTTTGGAAATTATCTGTTGTCCCGCAATGTCATAACAAGCGAACAGTTAATTTTGGCTATGAAGCAGAAGTCAATTGACCACATGAAACTTGGAACTCTCGCTATCCACGCCGGATATATGACTGCAAACGAAGTTGACCAGATCGTCATTCAGCAGACGCATCAGGACAAGCGCTTTGGCGAGCTTGCCGTCAAAGAAGGATACCTCACGCAGTCGCAGGTGACATCATTAGTCAAGGACCAAGGTCCCGATTTTTTGCTTTTAGGGCAGGTATTTGTTGATCAGGGTATCATTGACAATGAACGTCTTCAGGAATTGATTATCGCTTACCAATCGGAAAATGAGCTGGACGATTACAATATCTCAGAGGAGACAGAAGAGAACGTGCAGCATCTTATAGAAAACTTTTTGATTGCCACGGAACGTCCGCTCTCTCCGTTTGAAGTATCATTCCTACAGCTTTTATTTAACAATCTGGTTCGGTTTATCGGCGACGATTTTACTCCGGTTTATCCATATCCCTGCAACGAATATCCGACCACTTACTGTGTTTCACAGCAGATTCACGGAGAATTCAATATCAAGATCTATATTGATATGTCGGAAGAGACGGCGATCGCCTTTGCTTCCCGCTATGTAGGTGAGACATTTGAAGAGTTTGACGAGTATGTACAATCCTCTGTCGATGATTTCCTCAATTTACATAACGGTCTCTTCAATGTAAATATTTCAAATGAGCGATCGGTTGAGCTGTTGCTTGAGCCGCCATACACAGAAGATAATCCTCTATTGATCTTTAACGACACAGAGACCTATCTTCTTCCGGTGGTGTTTCCATTTGGTATGATCAACTTTATCCTCGAGATTACCGCACCCCAATAATTATTTAAGACATTGCAAAAGCCTGTAGCATTCGCTACAGGCTTTTTTACTTTATAGGAAATTGCGTCGTCAGACGCATCAATTCTCAAGTTGCAAGGCAACTTGCAAAGAATCACGGAGTGATTCTTTTTTATGCGCAGGGGTGCGAAGTGAAAATAGCTGCTGTTGCAGCACGCACCCCGCGCGGCGAGTAGGGAAGGTATCTCCCCTACTCGATTAGGAGACTGCTAAAATGTTTTAAATTCCGAGAAACTGTTTCACTACCTGCGGCATTTCTTCCACCTCGCACACGCTCTGATGGCGCACCGGTGCGCTGCGGATTTCCTCAATCGCCTGCGGCACTTTTACATTGGCAATTTTACTCAGCTCATCTACCAATGCAAAATCTTCCATGCTGTCATATTTCACGTCGATCGCTTTCATGACACTCCTGGTAAACTTGAACGGGCTTGCGGTTGACGCAATCACGGTCTTTGTCTCGGTATCTTTGGTCTCTTCTTTATATTTCTGATAGACGCTGGCTGCCACTGCCGTGTGCGTGTCAATCACATACCCCGTGCTTTCATAGAGATCACGAATCGCAGCCGCGGTCTCCGCCTCGCTGGCATAATTTCCGTAGAAATCGCTCAGCTGTGCGCTCATATCCGGCGTAATCTCGTATGATCCGCCGTCGCGCAGACTCTTCATCAGAGCCGCATTTTTCGCCGCATCATCCCCTGCAATACGGTAAATCAAACGCTCCAAATTGCTGGAAATCAAAATATCCATCGAAGGTGAGCTCGTCAGCATGAATTCGCGGTTTTTATCGTAAGTACCCGTGCGGAAGAAATCATAAAGCACCTTGTTTTCATTGGAGGCACAGATCAGTCTGCCGATCGGCAACCCCATATTTTTGGCGTAAAATGCCGCCAGAATATTGCCGAAATTACCGGTGGGCACAACGATATTAATCTTCTCGCTTTCCGCTATCTCACCACTCTCATACAGTTTTGCGTAAGCGTACACATAGTACACAATCTGCGGAACCAGGCGACCTATATTGATCGAATTGGCGGAGGAAAACTGAAAACCGGCAGCGTCCATCTCTTCTGCCAATGCCGCATCCGAAAACATATTCTTTACTCCGGTCTGTGCCTGATCAAAATTTCCGTGAATCCCGACCACAAAGGTGTTGTCACCTTTCTGCGTCACCATCTGCTTTTCCTGAATCGGGCTGACGCCGTTTTTGGGATAAAATACGATAATCCGCGTTCCTTTTACATCGGCAAATCCAGCCAGCGCGGCTTTGCCGGTATCACCGGAAGTCGCGGTCAGTATAACGATATCATTTTTCACTTGATTCTTCTTGGCCGCGGTCGTCAAAAGATGCGGTAAAATCGAAAGCGCCATATCCTTAAATGCGATGGTAGAGCCGTGAAACAGCTCAAGATAATATGCACCATCCGCACTTACAAGCGGTGCGATCGTCTCCGTATCAAACTTGGCGTCATAAGCGGCATTGATGCATCCTTTGAGTTCCTCTTCGGTAAAATCGGTGAGAAACAGCTTCATCACCGCATAGGCCGTTTCCTGATAACTCATCCTAGACAGCTCATCTATACTGACATCAAGCTTAGGAATCTCCATCGGAACAAACAGGCCGCCGTCATTGGCCAGACCTTTCAATATCGCCTGTGATGCGGTCACTCTCTCACTGGCATCTCTTGTACTCACATACATTAAGTTCATCTTGTCCTCATTTCCGCGCCGCACTATGTATGGCAACCTTACTTTACCCACTGTGGAGGCGCATAAACAAATTCTTCTAATCTCTATCGTAAAATATAGAATGTCAACAACAAAAGCTTTTGTGTTTTGCCGTTCACTATCATAATCCTGCTCTATTATATAGGAAATAACAGGCCACTGTCAATCTTTTATTGCACAACGGCATCCGGCATGTTAAACTAAAAACTGCAAATCATATTTACATCAGATTTCGCATGTAAGATGTATAAGTAGAAACAGAAAGGTTCATCTATGCTTCCAGGTGTTTTTCAGGCAAAACATAAAAACGGCACTATCTATTACCGCTCCAACTTAAACCACAAAGGCAAGCACATCAGCCTTGGCAGTTTTGCCACAGAGCAGCTTGCCCACGACGCTTACAAAGAAGCTCTGCAATTATTGCGGGATTGTTCCGTCACACCGCACAACTATGGAGGAGCGCAGGGCGTGCTTTCTCCTGAAAAGCAAATGCTCTTAATCAATTTCCGCGATAACGGTATCTACATCAAGAATCCGATCTATCTGCGCAAAGGCTATTTCAGCTACTTTCTTTCGCCCACCGAGGAATACAAATTTGACATCGACGACTTGTTTTACTATTCGAGCCACAAGATTTTAAAGCGGCAGGGTCATCTCTATGTCAACGATTACGGAATGCAGTGCTCCATCCTCTCGCGCTATGGCATCAAACCCTATGCTGTCGCCGGCAGAGATTATCTGTTTGCCAACGGCGACCCCTCCGATTACCGCTATGCCAATCTTATCATCAAAAACCGTTATCACGGGGTCCTCGCTTTCACAAAAGGCGGCATCACGCGCTACAAAGCGTTCATACACATAAACGGCAATTTTAAAATTGGCACTTACGCCAGTGAAAACAAAGCCGCCATCGCCTACAATAAAGCGGCTGACCTCGCACACACGGCCGGCATATGTAAAAATTTTCCAGAAAACTATATAGAAGGCGTATCCCCGAAAGAATACGCCGCTCTCTACACAGCCGTCAAAATATCCAAAAAATATATGGATTATCTATCGAACCGAACTCCTACTTCTGATTGATATAATTCACCAGGCCTCCACAGTCAATGATATTTTGCATAAACGGCGGAAATGCCTGCCCCTGGTAGGATTTCCCCTTTGTCTTGTCGGTAATCACACCGGTATCAAAATCAACTTCCACCTCGTCTCCCGCATCGATATCTAAAGCTGCCTGCGGACATTCAATGATTGGCAGGCCAATGTTGATGGCGTTGCGATAGAAAATGCGGGCAAACGTCTCGGCAATGACACAGCTGACACCGGCCGCCTTGATCGACAGCGGCGCGTGTTCTCTCGAAGAACCACAGCCAAAGTTTTTATTTGCCACGATAATGTCACCCTCATTCACACGTTTGACAAAATCTTTGTCTATGTCTTCCATACAATGCGTCGCAAGCTCTTTGGGGTCGGAAGAATTCAGATATCTTGCCGGAATAATGACATCCGTATCCACATTGTCACCATATTTAAATACATGACCATTCGCTGCTTTCATATTTTCCTCTCATTCTGAAGCATTCTATGCAAAGGCGCGCGAGCAGAACACTGATTCTGCTCTGCGGTCAAGAGAATTTGTGATGCTTCTGCACAAATTCCCGATTGAAAAATAAGGTAAGCAGACTTATTTTCAATCTTAGCCTCCTAATGATAGATACTGTTATAATGCGATTTGTTCGGGGCTGCTCAGCTTTCCTGTGATGGCGCTTGCCGCCGCAACCGCCGGGCTTGCCAGATAGATCTCTGACTCCACATGCCCCATCCTTCCTACAAAGTTGCGGTTCGTGGTGGAAACGCATCGCTCATGCTCAGCTAAAATGCCCATATAGCCGCCCAGGCAGGGTCCGCAGGTCGGTGTGCTCACGATGGCGCCGGCCTCCACAAAGATCTTGAGCAGTCCCTCTTCCATCGCCTGCAAGTATATCTTCTGTGTGGCTGGAATTACGATCACGCGCATCCCCTTTGCCACTTTTTTGCCCTTTAAAATGGAGGCTGCGACGCGCAGATCATCCATCCTTCCATTCGTACAGGAACCGATTACAACCTGATCAATCTTAATATCGCCCGCCTCATCGATCGTTTTGGTGTTTTCCGGCAGATGCGGAAAAGCCACGGTCGGTTTTAAACTGCTAAGGTCAATCGTATATTCCTCGTCATACACAGCGTCCGCATCCGCCTCATACACCTGGTAGGGGCGTTTCGAGTGCTCTTCCATGTACTTCTTTGCCAGCTCATCCACAGGAAAAATACCGTTTTTGCCGCCGGCCTCTATCGCCATGTTGGCGATCGTAAAACGGTCATCCATCGTCAGATAGGAGATGCCGTCTCCGACAAACTCCATCGAACGGTACAAGGCGCCGTCAACACCGATCATGCCGATAATGTGCAAAATAATGTCTTTGCCGCTGATCCATTTCGCCGGTTTATTGATCAGGTTAAACTTGATGGCAGAAGGAACTTTAAACCACGCCTTTCCGGTCGCCATCCCGGCAGCCATATCGGTGCTGCCGACACCGGTGGAAAACGCGCCCAGCGCGCCGTAAGTACAGGTATGAGAGTCCGCGCCGATAATGACATCACCAGCCACGGTCAGTCCCTGTTCGGGCAGCAGCGCATGCTCAATCCCCATCTCTCCCACGTCAAAATAATTGCTGATTTCATGCTTACACGCAAATTCTCTGACACATTTACAGTGCTGTGCCGATTTAATATCCTTATTCGGAACAAAGTGGTCCAACACGAGTGCGATTTTATCCTTATGAAAGACACCGTCAACTTTCATCTTTTCCATCTCGTGAATCGCCACCGGAGATGTGATATCATTTCCCAATACCAAATCTAAATCAGCCTCGATCAGCTGTCCGGCACTAACGGATGGCAGTCCTGCATGTGCGGCAAGTATTTTCTGCGTCATTGTCATTCCCATATATGCGTATCCCCCTATTCTTTGTTTTTGCGATCATCAGAAGCTTTGACTGTCATCTTTCAATGCTTTCTGAAGTGTTGATAAAATCATATCATAACTATTACTATAATAAAAATACATAATAAATATATTTACCATAACTCAATTTTATGTTATGATAATAAAATCACATTTCTTGAAATCCAATATACTTTTGAATCACAGGGAGGTCCGCCATGAATCAAAATCTTTCCAGTTATCGCATTTTCTACGCTGTCGCCAACGCCGGCAATATCTCGAAAGCCGCTAAAGAACTCTATATCAGCCAGCCGGCCATCAGCAAGTCCATCCAAAAACTGGAGGAATGTGTCGGCTGTCTGTTGTTCTCGCGCAGCTCCCGCGGCGTAGTCCTCACAGAGGAAGGAAAGCTGCTCTATGAGCATGTCCGCGAAGCCTTCGACACATTGACGCTCGGAGAAGAAAAGTTAAAACGTTCCATCGAGCTTGGTATCGGCCACTTAAAAATTGGCGTCAGCACCACACTGTGCAAATATCTGCTCTTGCCCTATCTCAAAGAATTTATCCAAAAATACCCCCATATTTCGATCTCGATTGCCTGCCAGTCCACCAACGAAACGCTGCGCCTTTTAGAGGAGGGCAAAATCGATATCGGATTGATCGGCAAACCCGAATCCTTAAAAAATATTCACTTTGACTTTCTCGCAGAGATTGAAGATATCTTTGTCGCCACCAAAGACTATATCCGCAACCTTCGCACCCGCAGCATCACCAGAAACCAGCTCTTGTCAAATTCTACGCTGATGATGCTGGATTCTAATAATATGACGAGACGCTACATCGACAATTACCTGCAGGAGCATCAGATACAAGTGAAAGATTCGATCGATATCTCCAACATGGATTTGCTGATCGACTTCGCCAAAATCGGCGTCGGCGTTGCCTGCGTCATCAAAAATTTTGTAAAAAACGATCTGGCGAACGGTACACTAATTGAAATACCGGTAGGCCACCCCATCCCCAAAAGGGAAGTCGGGTTCGCCTACCGGATGAATGGTAAAGCTTCGACGTCACTGGCCGAATTTATCGCTTTCTATAAAAGGCGCCGGTAACACTGGCCCGCAGGCCGCTGCCTTTCTACTTTTGTACCAGGTTTACGATACGCCCCGGCACATAGATTTCTTTCACGATCGTCCCAGTGAGTTTATCCGCGATCAGCTCCTTTGCTTTCGCAATGACGGATTCTTTCTCCTCGTCTCTGGCGATCGCAAGGGTTGCCTTGATCTTGCCATTGATCTGCACGGCAATTTCAATGGTATTCTCGACGGTCTTTGCCTCGTCATACTCCGGCCATGTCTGCTGGTATACCCTGCCCTCACAGCCGATCTTCTGCCACAATTCCTCGGTGATATGAGGCGCCACCGGATTTAAAAGAATCAGCAGTGTCTTGTACTCACCCCTGGTGATCGCATTTTTCCTGGTAAACTCGTTGAGCAGCGCCATCATAGCCGCGATCGCAGTATTGTATTTGAGATGCTCGTAGTCATTGCTGACTTTTTTGATCGTCTGGTGCATCTTGGTCTCCAGGTCAGAGGCATAGCCCTCTTCTTCCGTCATAATATCCTGCAGTTTCCAGATGCGCTCGAGGAAGCGCCTGCACCCTTTCACACCGTCCTCCGACCACGACGCGCTAAGGTCAAAAGCTCCAATAAACATCTCGTAGGTCCGCAGCGTGTCGGCCCCGTAATCTCTGACAATATCGTCTGGATTAACGACGTTGCCCCTGGATTTTGACATTTTCTCTCCGTTCTCACCGAGAATCATGCCGTGGGAGGTGCGTTTCTGGTAAGGCTCCGGACACGGAACTACCCCCTCATCATAGAGAAAACGATGCCAAAAACGGGAATACAGTAAATGCAGTGTCGTATGCTCCATACCGCCGTTATACCAATCAACCGGCATCCAGTATTTTAACGCTTCTTTGCTCGCCAGTGCCTCCTGATTCGTGGGGTCCGTATAGCGCAGGAAGTACCAGGAGGAACCAGCCCACTGCGGCATGGTGTCGGTCTCGCGCTTTGCCTGGCCGCCGCAGCAGGGACAAGTTGTATTGACCCAGTCAGTCATAGCCGCAAGCGGAGACTCGCCGTTGTCGGTGGGCATATAGCTGTCGACCTCCGGCAGCATCAGCGGCAGCTCGCTCTCATCGAGCGGCACATATCCGCACTTTTCACAATATACAATCGGAATCGGTTCACCCCAATAACGCTGACGGGAAAATACCCAGTCGCGCAGTTTAAAATTGGTCTTTGCAGTTCCAATCCCTTTCTCCTCTAAAAATGCAATCATCTTCGCTTTGGCGTCTTTTACTTCCAAGCCATCTAAAAACTCGGAATGAATCAGCACGCCGGTTGCCACATCGGTGAACGCAGCCTCATTGATATCTACTTCCTCACCGTTTTTGGCCACAACCTGAAGCAGCGGCAGACCAAACTTTTTGGCAAACTCCCAGTCACGGTCGTCATGGGCCGGAACTGCCATGATCGCTCCCGTACCGTAGGACATGAGCACATAATCGGATATCCAGATGGGAATCTCTTTTCCGTTTACCGGATTTACTGCCCGCAGTCCATTTAACTCCACGCCCGTCTTTTCTTTGGCCAGCTCCGCGCGCTCAAAATCAGACTTCTTCGCTGCCTCTTCGCGGTATGCCGCGATCTCATCCCAGTTTTTAAGCTCCTCTTTATATTTGTCGATCAGAGGATGCTCCGGTGAAACAACCATATAAGTCGCGCCAAAGAGCGTATCGCAGCGGGTCGTATAGACGCGCAGCTTATCCTCTTTGCCGGCAATCGGAAAGTCAACCTCCGCTCCCTTAGACTTGCCAATCCAGTTTTTCTGCGATACTTTGACACGCTCGATAAAATCGACGTCCTCAAGACCGTCGAGCAGCTTTTGTGCGTACTCGGTAATCTTTAACATCCACTCACTCTTTACCTTGCGAACAACCGGAGCCCCGCAGCGCTCGCAGACGCCTCCGACAACCTCCTCGTTGGCCAGACCGACTTTACAGGAAGTACACCAGTTGATCGGCATTTCTTTCTTGTAAGCGAGTCCCGCTTTAAATAATTTTAAAAATATCCACTGTGTCCATTTGTAGTAATCGGAATCCGTGGTATTGATTTCTCTTTCCCAGTCAAACGAATAACCCAGGGAATGTAACTGGCTCTTAAAACGCTTTACGTTGTCGGCCGTGACAATCTTTGGATGAATCTTGTTTTTGATGGCGTAATTCTCGGTCGGCAGACCAAATGCATCCCAGCCCATCGGATAGAGTACATTGTATCCCTGCATCCTCCGCTTTCTCGCCACAATATCGAGCGCCGTGTACGGTCTTGGATGTCCCACATGAAGGCCCTGACCCGAGGGATACGGAAACTCAACTAACGCATAGTATTTTGGTTTTGTGTAATCGTTTGCGGCAGCAAACGCTCTCTCATCATCCCATATCTGCTGCCATTTGTTCTCGATGACTTTATGATTATAAAGTTCTGACATATTCACACTATCCTTTCTCTATCATAACTTCCCCTATGTATTGCCGGAAATGTTCGGCTGATTCGACCTGCTTTCTCTGATAAGATTCCGCTGATTCAATCTGCTTTCTGTGTTAAACGTTCTGCTGATTCGACCTGCTTTCTCTGCTGGTTCATACGATGTATCGGTATGTATGGTTCGGCTAATGAGTGCCGTGCTTGATATCGCGAATCGGGATATTGGCGATCAGAGCCGGAACGGCCCCGTCGCCGAGATCTGATTCCGTCTGGGTCACCTGCACCTCCAGACCGTCCGTATCGATCTCCATGTATTTGGAAAGCACTTGTATAATCTCGTTTTTGATCTGTTCCATCAACTCCGGAGAACAGTTCGCACGGTCAGACACCAGCAAAAGCTTTAAGCGGTCTCTCGCCACAGTACCTGTGTTTTTCTTTTTGTTAAATAATTCCATCAGTCCCACGGAAAGTCCTCCTAATTTTTCTTAAATAATTCTTTGAGCCTAGCAAAAAGTCCGCCCTTTACCTCCAGATTCAAAAATGGCACATCATCGCCGACCACACGGCGGCAGATATTGGCATACGCCTGACCGGCCTGACAGTCGCTGCCCACCAACGGAGCTCCCTGGTTCGTCGAAATTACAATATGTTCATCGTCCGGTACTACGCCGATCAAGTTTACGGCCAACAATTCCCGCACGTCGTCCACTGTCATCATATCGCCTTTTTTTACCATATCCATGCGGATACGGTTGACAATCAGATCTACATTTTTTATCCCGTTTGCCTCGAGCAGACCGATGATTCGGTCTGCATCGCGAATGGCGGAAACCTCGGGGTTTGTCACTACCAATGCACGGTCTGCCCCGGCGATCGCATTCTTAAATCCCTGTTCAATCCCGGCTGGGCAGTCTAAGAGGATATAATCATAGCTTTTTTTCAGCTCATTGATCAACTCCTGCATCTGTTCGGGGGACACCGCTGTCTTGTCTCTTGTCTGTGCAGATGGGAGCAGTCGTAAATCCGGGTATTTTTTGTCTTTGATCAGCGCCTGCTCAATGCGGCAGTTTCCCTCCACAACATCTACCAGATTGTAGACGATACGATTCTCCAATCCCATAACTACGTCGAGATTGCGGAGTCCGATATCGGTATCAATCAATACAACCTTTTTGTTTAATTGCGCGAGACCTGTTCCCACATTTGCTGCCGTTGTAGTCTTTCCTACACCACCCTTGCCGGATGTAATTACGATTACTTCGCTCATCTTTTCCTCCATTCCAGGTGTCCAAAGTTGAAATCCGTCTTATCACAAAGATCTTCGTTTGGCCTGTTCTCCTGTTGTTAAATATCACTCAATAATTCTTTTGATAACGGTTCAATGCAAATCGTTCCGTCCTTCGCGTAGGCGATCTGCGGAATCGACTTATTTTCTTTTAGCTTGCGCTTTCTTCGTCTTCTCACAAACGTCTTATCGGGACTCTTTGCAAGCACGCTGCCAATACGAATCTGTATGGGGTCCATATCCAACGCGACAATAAAGGCGCCTTCATCACCGCCAAGCCCCGCATAGACATTGCCCTTGACCGAACCAAGCACCACAACACTGCCGTTTGCAGAAACACTCGCCCCCGGATTTACATCGCCGACCACAACAATTCCATTTTCACTCTCGATCGTCTGACCTGAGCGCAGCGTTCCCCGGTAAAAGTTGGTGCCGCCGTCCGCATAAGGCATCTGCATCGCTGCCTGCTGCATGGCGATCTGCTCTTTTACATATGCCTCATGTGCCGGATTATTGTCGATCACACAGAGGATCTCCACTGCGGTATTGGCAGTGATGGCCTCGATAATCTGCGTCTCCTGTTCCCCGGTCAATTTGCGCCCCTCAAAAGATATCGCTACTCTCGCGTCCTTGAAAAACTTGTCCGACTCCCTAAACTTTGCAACAATCGCCTCCAGAAGCGATGGAAAAGGCATATTTTTGTCCAAAATAAGATGCAATCCGTACTGATTGCTTTTTAATATTACCGCCTGTGACATATCGTTCCTCCACAGTGTGAAATTTAAAAATCACACGAACCCTCATGCCGCAGCTTCGCTGCGACTCAAATCCGGGCGGAGAATGCAACGCCATACACGGCATTGCATTCTCCTGTGTGAGATTAGAAATTCTTAGCGCGTGAACTTGTTTCACGTTAGCGCCCTCTGGCGTGAGCTTTAGAAATTCTTCTCACACTACTATCCGACTAAGTATAGCAGATTCTTTCACTGCCCGCAATGCAAGAAGTAAAAATTTTCTCCTTTTTTGCAAAAAAGGGGCGGGATAAACCCGCCCCTTTATAACCACTCTGCTTTCTATTGATTCCATGATTAATTATTGATAAACTTATCTTCCTCATTATTCCAGCTGTAAAGCTTGCGGATTTCTTCGCCGACTTTCTCAGATGAATGTTCGGAAGCCAGCTTTCTCATCGCCTTAAAGTGAACCTGTTTTCCGGCCGGAGACATATCAAGCAGGAATTCTTTCGCAAAAGAACCGTCCTGAATATCGGCAAGAATCTGTTTCATCGTCTTCTTTGTCTCGTCCGTAATCAGCTTAGGTCCGGTAATATAATCGCCGTACTCCGCTGTGTTGGAGATGGAATATCTCATACCTGCAAATCCCGACTGATAGATCAGATCGACAATCAGCTTCATCTCGTGGATACACTCAAAGTAAGCATTTCTCGGATCATATCCCGCCTCTACCAAAGTCTCAAAGCCTGCCTGCATCAGCGCGCATACGCCGCCGCAGAGTACTGCCTGCTCACCGAAAAGGTCTGTCTCGGTCTCGGTGCGGAATGTCGTCTCGAGAACGCCTGCTCTCGCTCCGCCGATGCCTAGCGCATATGCCAGCGCGATATCCTGAGCCTTACCAGTCGCATCCTGCTCTACCGCCACAAGACAGGGAACACCCTTTCCAGCCTGATACTCGGAGCGAACGGTATGTCCTGGCCCTTTCGGCGCAATCATGGTAACGTCAACGTCCGCCGGCGGCACGATACATCCGAAATGGATATTAAAGCCGTGCGCAAACATTAACATATTACCAGCCTCAAGATTCGGCTCGATATCGTTTTTGTAAAGATCTGCCTGCTTCTCATCATTGATTAAGATCATGATAATATCAGCCTTCTTTGCCGCCTCTGCCGCTGTGAACACCTCAAATCCCTGTCTGACCGCCTTATCCCATGACTTACTGCCCTCATAGAGACCAATGATGACATTACATCCCGACTCTTTTAAGTTTAATGCATGTGCATGTCCCTGACTGCCGTAACCGATAATCGCGATTGTCTTCCCCTCTAATAATGAAAGGTTACAATCTTCCTGATAATAAATTTTTGCTGACATATTCTTTCCTCCCATGTCTTGTTATATTCTGCACATCCGACTGGCAGCCTTTTGGCCTTTCGGCTTCCTATGGCCCCAAATGTGCGGTTTGGCTTTATCTTGGCTCACGAATCCACTTCGTTCCACCCCTCCACGAGACAGCCGGATTCGTCAAAAATCTTAACGTCCGAAGTGCCGCGCGACAATCCGGTAATGCCGGTGCGGGCGAGTTCCAATATCTCATATCCCTGCAGCAGATCAAGAAACGACTCCAGCTTTTCCTGACGTCCCGTGAGCTCAATCACCATGGAATCGTGGGTGACATCCACGATCTTACCATGGAATATGTTTGTCACATTCATCACAGGCTGGCGCTCTGTGTCCTTTGCACGAATTTTCACCAGAATCAACTCTCTGGTCACAGAAGAACCCGGCTCAAGCTTCTTGATGTCAACCACATCTTCTAGTTTTGCAAGCTGCTTTTCAATCTGTTCTAAGATCTGCCTATCACCGCTCGCGACGATCGTAATCCGCGTATAGTGCGGATCTGCCGTCACACCGGAGGAAAAACTGTCGATGTTATATCCTCTGCGGGAAAAGAGCCCTGAGATATGGCTGGTGACACCGGGATTATTTTCTACCAAAAGGGATAATACCTGTCTTCTCATAAAGAAAAACCTTCTTTCATATGCTTTTTATCATACCAACATCACTATATGATGTCAATATAGTAATCCAAAAATACTATTCCTTTTAATTATACTAAAAATAACTCGCGGATTATAATCGAGTAGGGAAGATTTTCCCCCTACGCATAAAACAACGGACAGTACGCTGCATTGCGAACTGTCCTTCACTGAAAGTAAGGATGCCCCGCCATGCGCGGCATCCGTTGCTTTTTATGCACCAGCGCTGATTACGCTACGCTTTTCTTTGCAAGCTCTGCCAAAGATGCAAAGCCCTCCACATCATTGACTGCCATCTCAGCCAGCATTTTGCGGTTAATATCAACCCCTGCCACCTTTAAGCCGTGCATCATCTGGCTGTAGGAAATGCCGTTGAGTCTTGCTGCCGCGTTGATACGCGCAATCCATAAACGGCGGAACTGTCTCTTTCTCTCTTTTCTGCCGGCGTAAGAGCTTGCTAAGGCTCTCATAACGGACTGTTTTGCGATTCTGTACTGCTTGCTTCTCGCGCCCCTGTATCCTTTCGCCAGTTTTAAAGTTCTGTTATGTCTTTTTTTTGCGCCTAAACCGCCTTTTACTCTTGCCATTTTTCTATCCTCCTTAACTTACTTCCTATAAATACGGTAAAATCTTCTTCATATTCTTAACATTGCTAGCATCAGTCATAGCCGGTTTTCTAAGATTTCTCTTATTCTTGGTCGTTTTCTTTGTCAGGATATGTCTCTTGTAAGCTTTATTTCTTTTTAATTTACCTGTTCCTGTTATTTTGAAACGTTTTGCAGCTGATCTGCTTGTCTTCATTTTTGGCATGATAAATTCCTCCTTAAATATTAGTTCTTTTTTTCCGCCAGCACCATGCTGATACTTCTGCCCTCAACCTTTGGCGCCTTCTCCACTACCGCCACATCGCTAAGCTCTTTGGCGAGATCATCCAGGATGTGCCTGCTCGCGTTCATATGAGCCATCTCGCGCCCACGGAATCGCAAAGTAATCTTAACTTTATCGCCCTTGCTCAAAAACTTCTTTGCAGCATTCATTTTGGTGTTTAAATCATTAGAATCAATATTCGGTGATAAGCGAATCTCTTTGAGCTCTACCACTTTCTGTTTTTTTCTGGCCTCTTTTTCTTTTCTGGCCAGTTCATACCGATACTTGCCGTAATCGATAATCTTG
>CAJTYI010000017.1 GCA_910584215.1 uncultured Roseburia sp.
CACCTGCCACTATGCTGCCTACCGGGCGCCGCATTTACGCTGTGAATATAAAAGTTTTGTATCACTTCCGATAAAACTGATTTGTATATTTATTCATTTTGATGATATCAAGTAAAACGGCTAAAAAACTATACTTTATTATAGTGAATATCTTCGTAATATACAATCTTAATGTTTCGTTTGATAAGACAGAGCCACCTCTTCCTGCGTTAGATGTTAATAAAACGGGCCAAAAGGGAAAGCGTCGTTGGTAGATTTCTATTGCCGCATCATATATAATTTGTATTAACAAAACACAGGAGGTGTCGTTTATGAGTTTGGGAACTAACTTTTTCAATGCCCGCAAAAAATGCGGACTGTCTCAGGAAGATGTGGCACAAAGGCTGGACGTGAGCAGACAAACGATCTCAAAATGGGAACTTGATGAAACCTTGCCTGACATTTGCCAATCGAAAAAACTTGCAAATCTGTATGGATTGTCCTTAGATGAATTGATTGCATTCGACATGGATGTAAAAGAAATGCAAGATATCATTGACAAGACAGACGATACGATTTCTGAAAAAATTGACTGGACAAAAGCCTGGAGCAAAAAGTATCCGATTCTTGCCACTTATCAAAGCGAAGTTGAGATCTCTAAATATGTAACGGAACTAAACCGGCTGCTGGAAGATTTAGAGAGGAACTATGATTACAATCAACTGGATGCCTTTCTTGTTTTGAAGGATATTCTGGCGCGTGTGTGGAAGCATCGCAACAATCCGTAATCGTGGCGATAGATCAAAGTTCCTTATACCCGCTAATATGGCTTGTTTCTCTGTACGTCCTATAACCTACTAACAGCAAAACTAACAGGCGGTAAGAGCAATGCGTCAGGGTACAAATTCCCCATCGCTCTTACCGCCTGTTTCGCAGATAGGCAACGAGCCGCCAAAAACACGTTCTGACGTTGGACAAAACAACGACTCTCGTCATATTAGAACGTACGGTTTAAATCTGCAATATCCCGCACCAGATTCTGCATTTCTTTCTTAGACTGTACGTTCCGGGCAGCCGAAATGACCTGCTGTTTCTCCTCTTCGGTCATACATGCAAAGTTTTCCATTGCTTTCTGGTTCATTGCCAGTCCAAATCCAAGCCCAGACGGCAGTGCTGTATCATATTCTACCATTATAAGTTTCCTCCCTGTATGCTCTGCTTCTACATCCACATCTGAAAAATCCAGTAAATGACCCCCAGAATCCAACTGGAAAAGATACCATATAAGATTACAGGCCCAGCAATCGTAAAAATCTTACAGCCAATGCCAAAAACCTGTCCCTCTTTCTGGAACTCGATCGCCGGCGCCGCCACACCGTTGGCAAAACCAGTGATCGGTACCAATGCCCCGGCACCACCCCAGTTGGCAATCGAAGGATAAATATTAAAACCGGTCAGCACAACCGACAGCAGGATTAAAAGCATGCTGCACCAGCCGCCCGCCGCGTCTTTATCCAGACCAAACGTATCCATCCCGATATTTAAGATCCACTGTCCAATGATGCAGATAATGCCTCCGGTGATAAATGCCTTTAACATATTCAGCCATAGATTGTGGGTCGGCGTCACTTCTTTGACATAACTATTGTACTTTTTTTGCAACTGTTCTTTTTCTTTATCCATACGCACCCTCCCTGCTGCGTCCTTTGCGGTTACGCGATGAGAAATTTACACTGGCTCTTTTCCAAACCGCGGCCCAATGCAAAGTATCGTTTCATAATCGTAGTATGCGCAGTTTCATACGCGATATTCAAACTGCGGTTCGATATTCTTTTACTTTTTCGCTCATTTCAAAGTCTATCGGCAGCTTATAGCAGCAATTGGGGACGAGATTCCAGATTTTATCGCGCAATTTTATATTGCAAATAAAGAACTTTTTTATTTTGCGCTTGTCATTCGCACGATGCTGGGATAAAATACAAAAGAAAACCTATTTTTTAGTCTACACAAGGAAAGGTTTGATGATACTTATGATTCAATTGCCTATGCACAGCACGGGAGCATTTGACCGCGCTTCCATCGCTTCTGTCAACCATTTAAAACCTTCTTCTGCCGTGTCCGCGGACAATATATTATCCCTAAATACCAGAAAATCTTCTGCCATTCCCGGCAGTCGCGGCACGGCAGGACACACGGAAAATTTCGCACAATCTGTCGCCTCTGCCGCACACGATGCCCCGGCACCGGATTGCCAGACCAGATCTGCACCTGCTTATCAGACCAGATCTGTATCCGCATCCCGAGCCGTTCCTGTCCCCTCCACCGCCAAAATGGCACTTCCGGCTCTTTGCCATCCGATTGCAAAGGGACAGAAAGCCTCTCTCCAAAACGGCAGGCAGCTTTCAAGCATCCAGGCGTGTTTTGGGTGGAATGTACAAAACGCGGCCTGTGACGTCGATGTCTCCGCGTTTCTGCTTAACAACTCGGGCAAAGTAATCGGTGATTCCTGGTTTGTTTTCTATGGACAGACCAAAAGTCCCGACAACAGTACCAGCTTTATCGATCATGCCCCAAATGACAGGGAAATCATCACCATAGATTTCACAAAACTTGATCCCGCAGTACACAAGATTGCTTTTGTACTGACGATCAACGATGCATTTGAAAAAAAACTGAATTTTGCCATGATTAAAGACGCTTATATCCGCATCATGGACGCTTCCGACCATAGCGAACTGGTAAGCTTTCGGCTCGAAGAAGCGTTTTCCAACGTCATTTCACTGATGATCGGAGAAATCTATCAATACAACGGCATGTGGAAATTTAGCGCTGCGGGAAACGGCCTGGCGAGAGACCTTGCCGGACTGTGTGAATTCTACGGTGTCGAAGTTGTTTAACCTACAAAAAACTTAAATCAGGAGGAGCTTATGTTGACGTTTGAAACTGTGAATGAATTGACTTTGAAAGTAACCTGCACCGGCAACGACGTGCTGATCGCAAAAGCTGGCGCTTTTATCGCCGGGGACAACGCGGGCAGCAAGAATTACCGCTTTGAAAAACTGTTGCTCGGCCCTCAGGGAAACTTCGCGCAGGCCGCGCTAGGTTCCTTGGTCCGGCGCGTGACAGGTGAAAATATTCCGCTGATGAAAGTTACCTTTTCCGGCAATTCCGTTACATATTATGCCAACTACGGCCAGCATGTCGTGATCTACAAACTGGCCTCCGGAGAGGTCGTCTCCGTAGAATCAGAAAATATACTCGCATTTACCCAGGACTGTAAATATGATGTGCGCTTTATCGGATGCGGCGTCCTCTCCCAGAAAGGCCTAGCCACCACAACACTTACCGGCGTGGGGCCAAACGCCTATGTCGCCGTGCTCTGCGACGGCAACCCGATCGTCTTGAGCAATCTGCAAAATCATAATACGATATCGGTGGACCCGGACGCCGTCATCTGTTGGATGGGACAGTCGGGCTACTGCGATCCGCAGATTACGACCGATCTCTCCTGGAAAACATTTATCGGGCAGGCTTCGGGCGAGTCTTATGCTTTTGAATGGAACGGCAGCCAGCCGGTCTCAGTGATTATCCAGCCATCGGAACGGCGGGGCGGCATCCGCGTCGGTATCGACTAATAAAAACACCGGCATCCTGTTACACGATGCCGGTGTTTTACATTACGTTTTTCCTATTCTACTTCTACTATATCAATCCCCAGCTCCTTTAGCTGCTTATCGTCCACGATACCTGGCGCCTGCGTCATCAGGCAGGACGCGTCTTTGACCTTCGGGAATGCAATCACGTCGCGTATCGAGTCCGCATGCACCATGTGCATCACCAACCGGTCGAGGCCGTAGGCGAGACCTGCGTGCGGCGGCACGCCGTACTGAAACGCATCCAGCAGGAATCCGAACTGCTCATGCGCAAGCTCCTTGGTAAATCCCAGCACTTCAAACATCTTCTCCTGAATCTCATTCTGGTGGATACGAACTGACCCACCGCCCAGCTCCGTGCCGTTTAACACGATATCATACGCTTTCGCGCGCACCGCACCCGGATTGGAATCGATCTGATCCCAGTCCTCCTCCATCGGCATTGTAAACGGATGGTGCATAGCCATAAAGCGGTTCTCCTCATCCGACCACTCCAAAAGTGGAAACTCCGTAATCCACAGAAAATTGTACTGATTCGGGTCCAACAAATCCAGTTCTTTTGCAAGCTCTAAGCGCAACGCGCCTAGCACATTCCAGACAATTTTATTCTTGTCCGCAGCAAACAGCAGCAGATCGCCCGGCTCTGCGGCCATCGCCTCCACCAATGCCCTAAGCTCGTCTTCCGTCATGAATTTTGCAAAAGAGGACTTGTAACTTCCGTCCTCGCCGACTGCGAGATAGGCCAGACCTTTGGCGCCATAGCCTTTGGCAAACTCCACCAGCTTGTCAATCTTTTTACGCGGCATCCCGGCCTGCCCCTTGGCATTGATGCCGCGGACAGAACCACCGCTCAAAAGCGCGCTGGTAAATACGGAAAACCCGCAGTCTGCCACGACCGCAGAGACATCCTTAAGCTCCATGCCAAAGCGCGTATCCGGCTTGTCAGAGCCGAAACGGTCCATCGCTTCCTGCCATGACATACGCGGCAGTGGGAGCGGTACCGTAACACCGATCGCCTCCTCAAAGACATATTGAAGCAGGCGCTCGTTTACGTCTAGCACATCTTCCACATCTACAAACGAGAGCTCCATATCCGCCTGGGTAAACTCCGGCTGACGGTCGGCTCTTAAGTCTTCGTCGCGGAAACATCTGGCAATCTGGAAATACCGGTCATATCCCGAGCACATCAAAAGCTGCTTATAGAGCTGCGGCGACTGCGGCAGCGCATAAAAATGCCCCGGATGCACACGGCTCGGCACCAGATAATCCCTCGCCCCCTCCGGCGTTGACTTACAGAGCATCGGCGTCTCAATTTCCAAAAATCCCTCTCCGCTCATAAATTCGCGCATCAACTGTGCCACTTTGCTTCTGAGCGTCAGATTGCGCTGAATGTCCGGTCTTCTAAGGTCCAGAAAACGGTATTTGAGACGGACTTCATCTTTCGTCTGGCTGTTCTCCTCAATCTGAAACGGCGGTGTCTCGGACTCAGAAAGGATGCGGATATCGGAGGCAATGACCTCGATATCACCGGTCTTTAAATGTTCATTGACCGCTGCCGAGCGCTTCTCCACCTTGCCCGTGACGGCAATCACATATTCGCTCCGCAGGCTCTCGGCCTTTTGATATCCCTCACTGCCGACTGTCTCCTCGTTGAAAACGAGCTGTAAGATACCGGAACGGTCTCTCAAATCAATAAAAATCAGACTTCCCAAATTTCTTCTTTTCTGCACCCATCCCATCACGGTAACAGTTTGTCCGATATTCTGACTGCAAACTTCGGTGCAGCGGTGGCTTCTGTGTAAACCACGCATTGACTCTGCCATAATTCACCTCATGCCCGCACTGTATTTTGTCCATCTCAAGTTTGTGCGGGCACAAACCTGGGAGTGAAAGAGATATCTCCCACTCTTACTTTCTTTTATCTATGCTGAATGAAACAAACGCAACACATCCATCCTACGGAGCAAAAAACTCTACGATCTGCCCGTACCCTTCGGCGGCGAGTTTGTCCTTCTGGAACTTTTTATTTTTGTTCATACGGACAACCAGCACCTGCTTGCCCTCCGCCCGCTCGGCCTGCGCTTTGGCGATCACGTCGGAGAGCATTTCCGCAGGATACCCTTTTTCGATCAGATATGCGGTCTTTTCTCTCTGATCGGGCACAACGAAACCACTCTCCATCAAAAGCAGCACTATGCGCTCAAAACCGATGGAAAATCCGCACGCCGGAACGTCATTTCCCGTAAACTTGCCGACCATTTTATCGTAGCGGCCACCGCCGCCGCAGGCCGCCCCGAGCTCGGGCATGGCGATCTCGAAGATCGTCCCGGTATAGTAACTCATACCGCGCACCAGCGTGGGGTCAAACACCAGTTTAAAGTCGGCCGTCTTTGCCGCCTCCACGCTGCCTATAATCTCTCCCAGGTTTTGCTCTACCTCCGGTTCTAAGTATCCTGCCAGCTCTTGTGCGAGATAGGAGAGGCCGTTTTCGGCTTTCTCCACGCCGCGAAACAGCGCCAGGTACTTGTCCACCGCATCGTTTGGATAGCCCTCTTTTCGCAGCTCTTCGGCGACACCGTCAAGCCCGATCTTATCCATCTTGTCCAATATGATAAATACGGTATCATATTCTTCTTCCGAAAAACCGCTGTAGGCCGCCATCGCCTTTAGGATGCGGCGCTCATTGATGCGGATCTCAAACCGCGTAAAACCCAGCTTGCCGATCGTGGTGGTCGTCGCCAGAATCAGCTCAATCTCCGCAAGATTGCTCGGCTCGCCGATAATGTCGATGTCGCACTGCATAAACTGACGGTAACGCCCTCTCTGCGGCCTGTCCGCCCTCCAAACACTGCCCATCTGCAACGCTTTAAAGGGCGACGGCAGGTCGTTGGCGTGGTTGGAATAAAAGCGGGCCAACGGCACCGTCAGGTCATAGCGCATCCCAAAATCCACCAGGTCCGCCTCTGACTTAGCCTCCGAAAGCTTTAACTTCTCGCCGCGCTTCATCACCTTAAAAATAAGTTTCTCATTCTCGCCGCCCTGCTTATTGCTCAGATTGGCGATATTTTCCATACAGGGCGTCTCGATCGGTGTAAATCCAAAACTACGGTACGTCTCTTTGATGACCTGCTGCACATAATCGCGTATCTGCATCTCTTCCGGCAAAATATCTTTCATACCGTTGACCGGTTTTTTACTCAGTGCCATAAACTAAACTCATCCTCTCTGTTTTAATTCTGTTCGCATGTTTAATGGGGATGGTTCTCCCTTTGCTTTCCTGTCAAAGAACCTTTTTGCTGTCATTTATCTCTGAAAATCATTATATTTTTGTATGACAAAAAAGTCAAGGAACTTTCCATCCTAGCGATTATAAACACTGACGGCAAATAATCATAAACGCCGACACGCTCCTACACCAACTCTGAAAACAACAAAATTGCCGCCCCCAATATGACAAGGGCAAAGATACCACGATTGCGATCAATTCTTCCATGCCTAATCCTCAAAAAGTCGTTTCTTCCTCTCGATCATCTCTTCAATTCTCCCGATATACTGGGCAACATCTTTGACATTTTCGCACCGCTTCGCCTGCCCATCCGGGTATATCCTTTTGGTGATCGAGCCTGCGCCCAGCGCCACGATCGTCTGTTTCTCCTCCATAATCAAAATATTATAGATTCCGGCCATGCCTTCTGCGGCAAAGCCCACATTTTCAAGATTGCCGGCCATACCTTTTTGCCGATAAAGATAGTAAGGCAAAAGTCCCATCTGTGCGGCGTACTCCATCGCCAAATCCATGTGCCGCTGTGTATTGACCATCTGATATCCCTTATAATCCTCCCACTCGATTGACAGGCGCGCCGCGCGCTTTAGGGCAAGAGAATGTACCGTAAGATTGTCCGGGGCAAGCGCCTGAATCTGCTTCAGCGTCGACGCCACATCTTCTAAACTCTCACCCGGCAGTCCTAAGATCAAATCCATATTGATATTGTCGAAACCGAGCGCGCGCGCCATATGAAAGCTTTCTATCGTCTGTTCCACCGTGTGATGACGCCCGATCGTTTGCAGTGTTTCCTGTTTCATCGTCTGCGGATTGATCGAAATGCGGCTGATGCCCTGATCGCGCAGCACCGACAGTTTCTCCCCTGTGATGCTGTCCGGTCTGCCTGCCTCGACGGTAAACTCCAGACAGTGCTCGAGTGAAAAGCTCTTCTTTACTTTTCCAAGCAGCCGCTCCAGCTGGCCTGGTTCCAAAGTCGTGGGGGTCCCGCCTCCGATGTAGACGGTATTCAGATGCTTGTCCCCAAAGGCTTCGGCGGTAAATTCGATTTCCCGTTCCAGCGCCCGCAAGTAATCATCCATCCGCCCGCTCCATGCGGCCACCGGATTGGAGGTAAACGAGCAGTAAAGACAGGTCGTCGGACAAAAAGGAATACCGATATAGAGACTGTAGCCGTTTTCATAATCCAGCCTGTTTAAAAGAGCAAGCTCCCGCTTCGCGATCTCCGTGGAAAGATTAATCTTTTCCGCGGATACATAGTACTCTCTTCTCATATGTGCGGCAATCTCCTCTTCACTGCCGCCCGCCTCCATCATCTTCATCGGTATCTTGGTCGGACGTATCCCGGTCAGCGTACCCCAGGGCAGCATGCGCCCCGTGTGCGCGGCTAAAATCTCATATAATTTGCGCTTTAAGCGATTTTTCGTGTCAATCCGGTCCGCATAGTCCGCCGCAAACACTTCATCCGCAAAACATCCGTCTTCCGCCTGTTCGCATCTGTACTCCCGCCCCTCACTTTCGGACGATGCTTTTTCTCCGCCCGGTGCGCTCTCTTTCTGTGCGTCCTGCCAAAAGCAGTCTTTCATACCCACAATCCGCACGGTATCCGGAAGATAGGTGATCTCAAACACCATGTCCACATGTTCGTCATATGTTTTTTCTTCCGCTGTCACACGGACATTTTCTCTGGGATAAAATGCCTTAATCAGCGAATGTATGTCATATTCAAAATTGGCCTGGTTTAATTTTACAAGTATCATAAGTAGGGATTATACATCCTTTCTGTTCCTACGGTCGTCTCGTCATTATGGCCGGGATATACCCTGGTATTCTCCGGCAGCGGCAATATTTTTTCGCGGATGGAACGCACAATCGCGGACATGCTGCCCTTGGGGAAATCCGTCCTCCCCACGGACATATGAAACAGTGTGTCGCCGGAAAACAGGATATTCTGATATGGGAAATAATAACAGCAGCCGCCCTCCGTGTGCCCCGGCGTATGGAGCACACGGATATGAAATCCGGCTAAGTCTATCTCCTGTTCATCGCTAAAAAACTCATCCACATGGTAGCTCTCGGCGCCGCCGCCCCAGCCGCTGAGATTTAACGACGGCGTATCGAGCGTCTCCCGCTCCCGCTCATGGGCGTATACTTTGATGCCAAAATGTGCCGCAAGCTCCGCCGCTCCGCCTGCATGGTCAAAATGTCCGTGCGTCAGCAAGATCGCCTCCGGTTTTAGCTGCTGCTCTGTCAGCCGCTCCGCGAGCCGGCCGGCGCTTGCCCCGGGATCGATGATCAGCGTCTCTCTTGTCTGCTCATTGATTGCAAAGTAACAATTGGTCTGCACGGACCCTACCACATACGTCTCTACTTTGATTGGTGCCATCCTCTTTCTCCTCCCAAAAACAGGGCTGTCTTTTGCCAACATTTTGCGTTTACCAAAGACAGCCCTCCATTCATTTGCCATTTCTTTCACATATTACATTTCAATTTCCATATCATCATTTGTCGCTTTGTTCACATAAAAATTTATCTCTTTCTATCACGTTTAGCCGGAAGTCCTCTCAATATCAATAATACTCTCCACTGCGCGCAGTCTTTCGATGACGCTGTTGAGTTCGTCCCTGCCCTTGGTGCTAAATGCCACCTCGATCGTCGCAATCCCCTGTTTGCTCGTCTTGGAGTGTATCGCATTGATATCAATCTCCCGCTCCGTAAATACTTTCGTGATATCCACAAGCAGACCAGTGCGGTTATTGCCAAAAATCTTGATCTCCGCCAGATAATGCCCGTTATCGTTATTGTCGCCGGTGCTCTGCCACTCCGCATCGATCAGACGCTCCCGCTCCACCTCAGAGAGATTGATCATATTAATACAGTCTGTACGGTGCACGGACACGCCGCGGCCCCTGGTTACAAACCCCACGATCTCATCCCCCGGCACCGGACTGCAGCACTTGGAAAAATGAACTGCCACATCATACAGTCCCTGGACGATGATACCGCTCTTAGAACGACGCTCCGGCCGTTTCTCACGATTTTCTGACAAAATCTCCAGGACATCTTCATCGGTGATATGGGCCAGGTGGTCTTTTTTATATTCCTCGTACATTTTATTGATAATCTGCGTTTCTTTTAAGCCGCCATGCCCAACGGTGGCAAGACAGGAATTCCAGTCGTGGAAACCGTATTTGCGCAGAATCCTAGCCTGGTACTCCGGCTTATTGATATCGGGGAAATTGATGCCCTTTGACTTCGCACAGGCCACGAGCAATTCCTTTCCGCGAATAATATTTTCTTCCTTTAACTCACTGCGGAACCACTGATTAATTTTGTTTTTGGCCTGCGTACTCTTTACGATACTCAGCCAGTCGCGGCTCGGACCTTTGGAGTTCTGGGAAGTGATGACCTCGATCCTGTCACCGTTGTGGATCACATAGTCGATCGGCACTAACTTGCCGTTGACTTTGGCGCCGATCATCTTATTGCCGACTGCCGAGTGGATACTGTAGGCAAAATCAATGGGATTGGAGCCCTGCGGCAGGTTCTTCACATCCCCGGTCGGCGTAAAGCAAAATACCGTGTCAGAGAACAGATCGAGATCGCTCTTTAAGAGGCTCATAAACTCTTTGTTGTCCGACAAATCCTGCTGCCACTCCAAAATCTGTCTCAGCCAGCTTAACTTCTCCTCCTCCGAGACCGTCATCGCCTCAACCGTTCCGCCTTTGTTGCTCGCCTCCTTGTATTTCCAGTGGGCTGCGATACCGTACTCCGCGGTGCGGTGCATCTCAAATGTGCGGATTTGTATCTCAAAAGGCTGCCCGGTCGGTCCGATCAGCGTTGTATGCAGAGACTGGTACATATTTGGTTTTGGCATGGCAATATAGTCTTTAAATCTGCCTGGTATCGGTTTGTACATCTCATGAATCACGCCGAGCGCCGCGTAACAGTCTTTTACGGAATCGACGATAATACGGATGGCAAACAAGTCATAAATCTGATCGAGAGTCTTATCCTGGTTGACCATCTTTTTGTATATACTGAAAAAATGCTTGGCGCGGCCATCAATCTTTGCATGGATGTCGGCGTCTTTGATGTGCTCCCGCACAACCCGCACCAGCTCCTGCACATACTCTTCGCGCATACTCTTGCGCTGGTCGATCTGCCGCACCAGATCATAATATGCCTCGGGTTCCAAATACTTCAGCGAAAGATCGTCAAGTTCTATTTTAATCTTGGAAATACCCAGCCGCTGCGCCAGCGGACAGTAGATCTCCTGTGTCTCACGCGCGATGCGAATCTGCCCTTCCGTTGACTGATATTTGAGCGTCCGCATATTGTGAAGGCGGTCCGCCAGTTTGATCATGACGACACGGATATCCTTCGCCATCGCTAAAAACATCTTGCGCAGATTCTCCGCCTGCATCTCGAGCCGCACGGCGGACTTATCCTTTTCGTTGGTGTTATTGTCGGTCAGATGCAAATGCTGGAGTTTTGTCACGCCGTCCACCAAAAGCAATACTTCCTCGCCAAACTCTGCCGCGATCTCTTTCTCGGACATGGCCGTATCCTCTAAAACGTCATGCAAAAGCCCCGCCACAATCGTTTCTTTATCCAATTCCAGCTCTGCCAAAATAATCGACACGCACAGCGGATGTATAATATACGGTTCGCCAGACTTGCGAACCTGCCCTTTATGCATGTCGCGGGCAACCAGATAGGCTTTTTCGATCAATGAAGTATCCGAGGACGGATGGTACTTGTGCACACTGGCGATCAATTCGTCATACAAAGCCTCCGGTCTCTCAAACTCTTTCGTTGGCTTTAAAACGTCGTCTTCCTCACGAAACTTTTCCTCAATATGCTCGATTGACTTTTCTTCCGGGAAATCTGCCATATTCATCACCTGCTTCATCTACATTCACTGTAATCTCCAACTTGTACCGGAAACGCTATGAACATCTTTTCATGCGTCGCCTGCGCCGTTTTCTGCTTAAAAACGCAACCTTTATTTGGGGTATTTTCCTATTATATGGTATTTTTTCATAAAATGCAATGTTATTTCTTAAGACAGCTTCAGATCTCCTTCTTTTATCCAGCCAATCTTTATAAGAATCAGATGGACAAGCGGGCAAATCACCGCTGGCAGCACAAAAGAGATCAGCAAAAGCCCTATCCAGTCAAAGGCCGTCACACCGCTTTTGGCTCCGGCTGCAATATCGCTCATCCAGCCCGTGTACACGCCGATCTGACCAACCAGCCCGCAAGTCCCCATACCGGATGAGACGGGCGTACCGTTCATCTCCAGATGAAACAGGCAGGTAGCCAACGGACCGGTGATGGCGGAGGTGACGATCGGCGCTATCCAGATGCGCGGATTTTTGACGATATTGGGCATCTGAAGCATGGAAGTCCCGATGCCCTGCGAAATCAGCCCGCCCCAGCGATTTTCCCGGAAAGATATAACTGCAAACCCGACCATCTGTGCACAGCAGCCGGCAAGCGCGGCTCCGCCCGCAATCCCGGTGAGTCCCAACGCCGCACAGATCGCCGCGGAAGAAATCGGCAGCGTCAAGGCGATACCCACGATGACAGACACCAAAATCCCCATCAAAAACGGCTGCAAGCTTGTCGCCCACATAATCAGGCTTCCTAACTTCATTGCCGCCGCCCCCAGCGCGGGCGCCCACCATGCCGACAATGCCACACCGACGCCGATAGTGACAAGCGGCGTCACTAAAATGTCGATCTTTGTCTCCTTAGAGACCGCCTTGCCACATTCGCTGGCAATAATCGCGATAAAAAGGACCGCCAGAGGTCCTCCGGCGCCGCCAAGCGCGTTGGAGGAAAACCCCACCGTAATCAGGGAAAAAAGAACCAGCGGCGGGCAGTGCAGCGCGTAACCGATCGCGACCGCCATCGCCGGACCGCTCATGGCCCCGGCAAGCCCGCCAACCGTGTACTCCGTACCGCCGACACTCGCGACTACCGCGGAGAGAAACGGTATATGGAATTGTGTTCCTAACGTGTTTAGGATCGTGCCGATCAGCAGAGAACAAAACAGTCCCTGCGCCATCGCCCCCAACGCGTCTATGCCGTATCGCCGCAGTGAGATAACAATATCCTTTTTCTTAAGAAAATCCTTTACTTTTTCCATGGCAATTATTCCTGTTCTTTCTTTTTATACAAAAAATTCCGCTCAAACTCTTCTACGGGAACTGGTTTTGAGAAAAAATAACCCTGTGCGTTGTCATAGCCGTACCTCGTCAAAAATTCGATCTGCGCCTCGTTCTCCACGCCCTCGAAAATAATGCCTTTCCTAGCGGAGATGATAAGATTGCCGATCTGGTTGATATATTCCTGCTGCTCTTTTGTCTCGTAGTGATCAATAAAGCTCTTGTCAACTTTTACGATGTCCACCGGCGCCGACAAAAGCATATTGAGTGAAGAGTAACCGGTGCCGAAATCATCGATATCTACCTTAAAACCATAATCCCGCACCTTTTGGAGCTGCTGGTAGAGGTTTTTGCGGTTATCCCCAAAACAGCTCTCGGTAATCTCGATCTCGATATATTGGGGTTCCACCTGATACCGCTCCATGAGCTTTATCACTTTTTCATAGAAATCATCCGTGTGAAAGTGTATTCGGGAAAAATTGACCGACACCGGAACGAGTTCTTTCCCCTCAGACTGCCAGCGCGCAAGCACGCGCAGAACCTGTTCAAAAACACACATATCGAGATTGATAATCAATCCCGCCCCCTCCAAGATCGGGACAAACTGATCGGGGTATTTGTAACTGCCGTCCGCATTTCTCCAGCGGACCAAAGCTTCCGCTCCCACCGCCCTGCGGCTCGTCATGGAAAACTTGGGCTGCAAAAAAGTCTCGATCTCGCCGCCCTCGATGGCCTCATGTATTGTTCCCACCACATCAAGCACCAGCTTTTTGCGCGTGCGCAGCTCATCCGAATATACGGCAATATTGTGATAATAGCTGTCTTTGACACTCTTTCTGGCATGAATCGCCGAATCAATCATATAAAACAGATTCTTTCCGGGGTCGGTCACATAGTAGATGCCGGCATTGACCTGCAGGCCGCTCATCGGATAGCGCTCTCTCAAATATGCCTCAAACTTCTCGTTGCCCACCCGTACCCGCTGTTCGATCGTCTCCCGCTTACTGTCCTCCAACAGCATGATAAAATGATCACATCCCTGCCGGCAGGCCAGCGTGTCCCCCGACCCGCTTTTTAGGCGCAGGGCAAATTCTTTTAAGACCAGATCGCCCTCCTTGTAGCCAAAGTTTTCGTTCAAATGAGAAAAATTGCTGATATCGAGCGACACAAACGCATAGACTCTCTCCGATGTAAACCGGTATAACCGCTTTTTTACTTTCCTCTGAAATGCTGCGTACTGATAAAGCCCCGACAGCTCATCCACCGACAACGCCTCTATTTTCTTGTGGCTGCTGCTTTTATGCATCCGCAGCGCCACAAACGACGCAATAATCTTGCTGAATTGAATCAAAGAATTGTAGGTCTTATCCTCCAGCCGCTCCATTGGCCGCCGTTTACTGCAGGTGATATAACCGATTGCCTGATCGTTGCTGTAGAGCAAAATGTTGATAAAAGAGCCTATGCTCTTCATCCGAAAAAAGCCCCGATCCTGCTCCGAAAACGGCGCCTCGTCCACATCCGTGACATAGTTGATGCCGTTTTCATCAAATCCCCAAAAAAAGCCGTCCCAATCTTCAAACGTGTGAACATCCATATCGTTTATGACCACGCCCTTCTCGCGCATCCAGCGGTTGGTGACTTTCGTGGCGGACCTCCCCACAAATTCCGATACCAGCACATCATCAAAATGAAATGTCATCCCGATGCGCGAAATCACCATATCGGTGCTGCTGTCCAAATCCTTGGCGTTGGAGAGCATACCGACGACGAAAGAGATAAATTGACGGTCAAAATATGCCATTTGATTTTCCCGCTTTCTGCTGGTCAAATCTTCACCTTCCAGCTCCAGCCGTCCATACCCCATCTCTTTCGTATAGCCGGTAATCGGACTATTATTTGTCTTCCCCGCCTCCACAGCCGCCAGGGTATAGGCAAGGATCTCCTCATAAGATGCCACGCCGCTCTTTAAATGCCAAAAACCAAGATAAAGGTGTGGCTTTAGGTACTCGTTTCTGCCAAAATATCCTGCTAACAGCGTGTCATAGACATGCGAAATCTGCCGTTCACTCTCAAGGTCCTCCTCGCACTCCCAAAAAAACAGAAACATATTCTTTTTTATTCTTGCAATCACATAGAAAACCCCAAGCTCCTCAAAATATCCCCGCAGAAAGACCGCCTGATTTTCCATCATTGCCATCACGAAGGCAGAACCGTACTCCTCGACATACTGTTCTAAATTATCAAAACACAGCAGCACGGCGTGATAGTTTAGCGTCGGTTCTTTTTCCATCAGCTCCGCGACCGCCCTTTTGGCGCCCGCATAATTATAAAATGATGTCAGAGGGTCTCTGCGGTCCTGTATTCTTTTCTTGTAGGTACCTCTGGTTTCCGGCACTTCCGCTCCCATCTCCCTACTCCTTCCTTTTTCTATTTCTCTTACTGTCCCGTTCTCTTAAAATGCAGATAGATTTATTTTATCACACTTAGACCAAATGTGACAGAAAAATATGTTGATTTTCTATCTATTGATTTTGCCTATTGATTTTTCCTATTGATTTTCTATCTGTTGATTTTCTATCACTCAATTTGACCAAGCCTCATTAACAGCCGTAGCTTTCATGAAAATCGAGTAGGGGAGATTTCTTCCCTACTCGCCGCGCGGGGTGCGTGCTGCAACAGCAGCTATTTTCACTTCGCACCCCTGCGCATAAAAATGACGCCCCCAACGGGGGGCGCCGCCTCTATCTCCAAAAAAACATAAACACTGAAACTGCAATCTGTATAATCAAAAACCGAAATACTACCTGCGTATCCGACCAGCCCCTGTTTTTGCGCATTTCATCGTGCAGCGGCGTCCGGGTATTTTTGAGGATGCGAATCTTTAGAAAACGCAGCAGCGAGACTTTGATAAGGCCTATGCCGCCGTCCACCAACAGCACCACCGCCAACAGCAGAAAGCTGAACGGATGGCCGGACTTCATGGCAATCAAAGCGATAAAAAAACCGATCGTCCTGCTGCCCGCATCCCCCATCAGCATACTGCTGGGAGAAGTGTTAAAATATAAATAGGCAAACAGCACCGCCATAAAGAGAAAACAGTAATCGCGGTAACTGCCAAGCTCAGCCGCATAGATACAGGCAAATGAACCGATCGTCACAACGCTCAGCGAACCGCACAGACCGTCGACACCGTCAGAACAGTTGGTTACATTGATACTTGTCCAGAGCAGAATAACACCCAAAACGGCGTAAAGAGCTTTCGGAATCACAAAGTCATACTGCAGGAAAGAGACTGTCGTATCGTTGTTCATGACAAAGATTGCGACCGTCGCCGCGGCTAAGACAAAGTCGATCAATCCCTTTTTGTATTCGCTCCACGGCGTCTTGGCGGCATCGTCCATATATCCGCTCAGCATCACCAGAAACAGCAGCCCGCCATAAAAAAGATACTCTTTTGTCAGCGGGACGAAAAGGACTGACAAGACCAAATAGCAGATCACCATCACCAGCCCCACACCGCGGAGCTTTCCCTTGGACAATTCTCCGTTGACCGCATATGCTCTCCCCAGATCGTGCGGCAGGAAAGAAAACTTGCAGCGCAACGCCTGCAATGTCACCAGCCAGGTCAACAGGATTCCCACCATTATAATCTGATAATTCTCCAGATACCCTTTTAAAAACGTTACTAACATGCTTTCCTCCGACTATACTATTTTCTTCGCTCTATTCATCCTCATCCTCACGCATGTCGTCGCCGTGCTCATCACCCATATATTCTCTGCCCGCGACACGTTTCAAATTCCTCTGCTTTTCCACTGACTCGGACAACAATTCCTTGACTTCTTTTGGCCTTTTTATATTTTTTATCACAAAATTACCCATGGATTTGTCGGAAGAGCTCACCGTGATCGAGCCCACGCCAAAGATTTTCTGAGACAGCGTGCGGCTTAATTGCAAATCCAAGATACGGTAAAGCCTGACTTCATCCTCCACCGAATGAAAAAATCCTGTCTCGATAAACAACCGCTCCTCCGTGAGGGAGTACTTTGTAAAGCTCCACGGCAGCCCTAAAAACGTTCTCTTCCTGTCTTTCCATATCATATCCATTGTAACCCTCCATTCGCCGGCAGCAGACGCCTTTTATCAAAGACAAGGCATCCCTTTTCATCCTATGACAGAGCGGCGATAAAAATTATCCTTTTTGTATTTTATTTTTCTAAAGTGTAATAAGATATTATGTTATTTTATCAAATGCGGGTATCGTATACAAGTATTTCTCTAAAATTTATGCAATTAATTTTCTACAAGATATCAATATATTCTCCACGCAGCGCCCGATTCATGCTGCGCACCGCACAGAATTTGCCGCACATGCTGCAGGTATCGCTGTGGTCTTCTTCCGGGCTCCTGCTCGCGCGGATTGCCCGCGCGGCCGCCGGATCGATGGCACAGTCAAACTGTCCCTCCCAGTTCAATTTCCGGCGCGCATCCGCCATCTGATCGTCGATATCGCGCGCTCCCGGGATTCCCTTGGCAATATCCGCCGCGTGCGCCGCAATTTTTGAAGCGATAATTCCCTGTTTGACGTCATCAATATTGGGCAAAGCCAAATGCTCTGCCGGCGTCACATAACAGAGAAACGCAGCCCCGTGCATAGCCGCCGCCGCTCCGCCGATCGCGGCGGTTATATGATCATACCCCGGCGCGATGTCAGTCACCAGGGGACCCAACACATAAAACGGCGCTCCCATGCAAATGCTTTTCTGCACCTCCATATTGGCAGCAATCTGGCTAAGCGGGACATGACCAGGCCCTTCGACCATCACCTGCACATTGTGATCCCACGCGCGCTTTGTCAATTCTCCAAGACGCACCAGTTCCTCGATCTGACACACGTCCGTAGCGTCCGCAAGACACCCTGGACGGCAGGCATCTCCCAGCGAAATGGTCACGTCATGCTTTTCACAGATCTCCAATATTTCGTCGTAATACTCGTAAAAAGGATTCTCCCCGCCGGTCATCGACATCCACGCAAAGACGAGACTGCCGCCGCGGCTGACAATATTCATTTTGCGTCTGTGGGACTTGATCTGCGCAATCGTTTTTCTGGTAATGCCGCAATGAAGCGTGACAAAATCGACGCCGTCCTCCGCGTGAAGACGCACCACATCAATAAAGTCCTGGGCCGTCAATTCCGCTAAGTCTTTCTGATAATGAATCACACTGTCATAAACCGGCACGGTTCCGATGATCGCCGGGCACTCGCGAGTCAATTTCCGGCGAAACGGCTGCGTGTCGCCATGGCTGGAGAGATCCATAATCGCTTCCGCGCCCATATCCACGGCCCGCATCACTTTCTGCATTTCGATATCGTAATCTTTGCAATCCCGCGATACGCCAAGATTTACGTTGATCTTGGTGCGCAGCATACTGCCGATCCCCTCTGGATTTAAGCAGGTATGTCCCTTGTTTGCACAGATCACCACCTTTCCCTCCGCAACAAGTTTTTGTAAAACCTCCGGTTCCATATGCTCTTTCCCGGCAACGATCTTTAGTTCCTCTGTCACAATCCCCTTGCGCGCCGCGTCCATCTGTGTCGTATAATACTCCATATATGTTCTCCTTTTCCTTGATTGCTCATCCCACCCTGCCTGCCTTATTTTTCGTCTTTATCACGCTCGTATAAGCTGGCGCGCTTTTTGGTTTAAATCTATGGCGGCCGCCTGAATATCTTTCGCGCCAAACACTGCGGAAACCAGCGCCACGCCGGCCATGCCGCACCCTGCGAGCGCATCCATATTTTTGCTGCCGATACCTCCGATGGCCACTGCCGGAATCGCCACGGCCCCACAGATTTGCCGCAGCGTTTCCATTGTAATACGGATGGCATTTTGTTTTGTCGGGGAGCCAAATACGGCTCCGACCCCCAGATAATCAGCGCCCTCCGCCTCCGCCCGTCTGGCCTGTTCGACCGTCTTTGCGGTTGCGCCGATAATAAAATCAACGCCCGTCCTCTCGCGGGCCATCGCCACAGAACCGTCCCCCTGTCCTAGATGCACGCCGTCCGCGCCGGATTCCAATGCGACTTTAAGGTTATCATTGACAATGAGCGGTACTCCGTGCGCATGGCACAGTTTGCTCATTTTTATGGCTTCCCCAAGGAAAGCCGACTGTTCCATCTGTTTTTCCCTCAACTGCACACAGGTGACGCCGCCCAAAAGCGCCTGCTCTACCTGCTCGTACAAGGTCTGCTGTACTGCCCATTTGCGGTCTGTCACGGCGTAAAGCAATAATTGTTCCCGTTTGATCATATTCACATCCTTCTTAACAGCTTCCCCACTATTCTTATATCCTTTATTCCAAGACTACGCCGTCACGGCATCATCCATTGATCTGCCATTTCTCCGCTTCAATCTGCCTGAGAAAGATTCATATTCCGTTTCAAGCGGTCTACATATTGCGCCGCATCCGCGCAGCGCATCAGACCGCTCATGACGCAGACACCGGCAGCACCCGTCCGTGCCACCTCACCCACGTTGGCAGCGTTTATGCCGCCGAGCGCAAAGACCGGAATCTCTACCGCGCACGCGACTTCCCGCAAAAAATCTACCCCGCGCGGCACAAGTCCCCGTTTGCAGTCGGTCTCAAAAATATGTCCAGCCATAATATAAGTGCAGCCGAGCGCTTCCGCCTCCAATGCCTCCTTGCATGTATGGCAGGAGGCCCCCAAAACGCGAAACCGCTTTCGCTCTTCCTCTCTCAGACTGCGCAGCTTTTGCATCGGCAGATGAAGCGCCGTCGCGCCCAATTCCAGCGCAATCTCAGGAAAATTATGCAGGACACAAGGCACACCATACTGTCTGCATACGCATATACTCTCGACCGCCAGCGACCGATACTGTCCGTCTGTCATGTCTTTTTCCCGCAAAATGACAGCAAAGACTCCTGCTTTTGCGATCTCTTCCAGCCGTTTTAAAAAATCCCCCCGGCACAAGCAGCGATTTGTCACACAGATCACGTTACACATACAAATAATCGTTGAGCACAGGTTGTAACCCTTCGTCCAAAATATCCTGGTACATGCGATGAAGGCTCCGCTCGTCGTTTATCGCAAACTGTTCATCGCCCGCGCTGGTTTCATTCTCCTTTCCGTTATATTTGTTTTCATGGTCACCGATGCCCGTAGATACCCCCGCCGAAACTTTAGTCGCCGCAATTTTTACGATGCCATCACGAAAATCTGCGCTCTCCCTCGATGAGACGGTAATGCCCGCAAACGGTAAAAAGATACGGTACGCACAGATTATTTGACATAGCTGCCTCTCGTGTACGTCCATGGCTCTCAATTTATCGTTGTTGACGATCGGGCGCAGCCTTGGACAGGAAAGCGATATTTCCGCATGGGGGTATTTTTTTTGCAGATAATACGCGTGCAGTGCCGTCGCCAGCGCATCTTTACGGAAATCGGCCAGGCCGAGAAGCGCCGCAAACGCGACACCCCTCATG
The DNA here is from genome assembly GCA_910584215.1 of uncultured Roseburia sp. GTDB lineage: Bacteria > Bacillota > Clostridia > Lachnospirales > Lachnospiraceae > Roseburia. Next base: position 20,595 of record CAJTYI010000017.1, read on the forward strand.
CCTGCCATCAGCGCGCGTTCCTGTGCTTCCATACGGTATGGCCACACTCTCTTGTGCCCGGCCAAATGTAACGTCTCATAGATATCGGTATCGTATGTTTCCTGAAACACTGTCACATAATCGGCCCCACACGCGTGCAGATAGCGGTATTCCTCCGTGTTCATAGGATACACCTCTAGCCCTACCATGCGAAAATACCTGCGCGCCAGCTTGCATGCCTCCCCGATATAGTGCACATCGCTTTTTGCCCTGCTCTCCCCGGTGAGAATTAAAATTTCCTCCATACCAGAATCGGCAATGACCTTCATCTCATGCTCAATCTGTTCGCTCGAAAGCTGCATACGCCTTATGTGGTTGTAGCGGTTAAATCCGCAATATACACAGTAATTCTCACAATAATTGGCAATATAGAGCGGTGTAAACAGATACACGGTATTGCCGAAATGCTTTCCTGTCTCGGCCTGCGCTCTTTTTGCCATCTGCTCCAGATAAGACTCCGCAGCCGGCGAGAGCAGCGCTTTTAGATCTTCGATGGAACATGTTTCATGTTCCAAAGCATTTTTCACCTCTTTGGCAGTGTACACCGCGGCATCATAGTTTTTGATCTGTTCCGTGACCTTAAACCGCACATCCGATGTAATCTGTTCCATACCAGGCTGATATTCCATATGGTTGGTCCGGCTCGCCGGCTCGCGCTCGAGCCGACGCTTTTTTATAAGCGCCTCCCCGGACAAATGGCCTGCATCGACAAAATACTGGTTTACCATGCCCACCTCCTATTCCCGCAAAAATCCTGTCAGCGGGTCAGACGCGGATGCCCCGCGCAAAAGCACTCTTCCCAGTCCGGAAAGATAGGCCTTTCTTCCCGCCTCTATCGCCTGACGGAACGCAGCCGCCATCAGAGGAAGATTTCCCGCTGTCGCCAACGCCGTATTCGCCATGATCGCCGCAGCCCCCATCTCCATCGCCTCGCAAGCCTGGGAAGGGCTGCCGATTCCCGCATCCACGATGATAGGCAGTTCTATTTCCTGTATCAGTATACCGATAAACTCCTTGGTCACCAGCCCTTTGTTTGAGCCGATCGGCGCCGCCAGCGGCATAACAGCCGCAGCTCCCGCATTGGCTAAATCTCTCGCCACATTCAAATCGGGATACATATAGGGCATGACCACAAACCCCTCCGCGGCCAAAATCTTAGTCGCCCGTATCGTCTCATAATTGTCGGGCAGCAGATACTTGGAGTCCTTCATAATCTCAATTTTGATAAAATCACCGCAGCCAAGCTCCCTCGCGAGGCGGGCAATCCGCACCGCCTCATCGGCATCTCTCGCCCCGGAAGTGTTCGGCAGCAGCGTAACCCCCTCCGGGATATAGTCTAAAATATTTTCCTGCTCTTTGGTGTTGGCGCGCCTGACTGACAGCGTTACCATCTGTGCGCCCGCATCTCTCACCGCAGCCTCGATCAGATGCAGCGAATACTTTCCCGAACCTAATATAAATCTGGAATGAAACTCATGTCCTCCAAGGACTAAATTATCTTCTTTTTGCACCTTTCCCTCCCTCTCACTCTCTTCCTCTCTATTTCGCCTCATGACCGCGTCATTTGGAGATAGGATATTGCGTTTGATTCCTTGAACAGCAGCATACTCAACCGCCGCCCATAAAGCTTACAATCTCCACTTCGTCCATATCCTGCAATACGGTGGCGGCGTATTCTGTCTTTGGCACAATTTCCATATTGCGCTCCACAACAATATACGCAATCCGATAGTGTGCCGCTTCCAAATATTCCGCCAGCGTCTTACCAGCCACATCCTCCTCTGTTCCGTTGATTCTTACCATACCTGCTCCTTCCCATCTGCTCTTTGCCACTGCGTACATCAGCAGCCGTCTTCTTTTTTACATTTCCAACATTCGCCTTGCGCGCCCATATAATTGCCAAAAAAAAAGAAGTTACCAATCAAGGTAACTTCTCCAGAATACTACTATCCTCTGTCATCCCTACGTTGGCATTATCCAAATCAGGTTATGGGTCGAAAGACTAACTTTCCTCTCAGCCTGCTGCCGCAAGCTCCCCTCTATGCAATTTGTCACGGGTTGTATTAACAACGCCGCATATATACTATATAACAACTTAACCGCAAATGCAAATGATTTTCTGTCCGCATTTTAAACGCGAATATACTTTTTGAGCAGAGAGATCACCTCATTTAAATTGATCGGTTTCGCCGTATGTGCATTCATACCGCTCTCTAAGCATCGCTGGATATCCTCGGAAAAAGCGTCCGCGGTCATAGCGATAATCGGAATGGTCTTTGCGTCCGGGCGCTCTAAGGCGCGTATCGCCTCGGTAGCTTCATAACCGTTCATGATGGGCATGCGCACATCCATAAGAATTACGTCGTAGTCGCCTTCCTTTGACGTTTCAAACTTCTCGAGACATACCTTGCCGTTTTCAGCCCATTCTAATTTCATGCCAAGATCCGACAAAAGCTCCGCCAAAATCTCCCAGTTGAGATCGTTATCCTCGGCCACAAGCACATGACGGCCCTTCAGTTCCACATCTTCTCTGGTCTGCGCCTCGCTTGCCTCCTCTTCGGTCATCATATATTTCTTCAGGCCGTAGAACAGCGTCGATTTAAACAGCGGCTTCGCAATAAAGCCGTCGATCCCCGCTTCCCGCGCCTCATCTTCAAATTCGCTCCAGTCATACGCCGAGATCAGGATAATCGGCATATCTGCATCTACGATCTTGCGAATCTGTTTGGCAACCATAAGCCCATCTGTATCTGGAAGTTTCCAATCCAGCAATATAATCTGATAGTCATCACGCCTCTCGTGATGTTTCGTTATCATAGTGATCGCTTTCTGTCCGCTCAGCGCCCAATCAGCCTGTATGCCGATGGACTCGAGTGCGTCCACGGCAGTACGGCACAAGATCTCGTCGTCGTCGACGACCAGCATCTTCCAGGCCGGAAGTACCATGTCGAGCTCCTGTGCGACAGCCTTTTCCAAATCGAGTACCAGATGAAACTCTGTGCCTTTGTTTGGCTCACTGTCCACCGTGATCGTACCTTTCATGGCGTCAACAATATACTTTGTGATCGCCATCCCCAGTCCCGCTCCCTCGGTCTTTTGCACGCGCTTGCTGTCCGCTCTCGAATAGGAATCAAAGATATGCTCCAGAAACTCTGCCGTCATCCCGATACCGTTATCTTTCACGACAATATGCGTCCTGACAAAATCATCGCCCATTTCGGCAGGTGCATCTTCCTGATAGAGAGACAACTGAATCGTACCGCCCTCCTGCGTATACTTGACAGCATTGGACAGCAGATTGAGCAGCATCTGATTCAAGCGCACACTGTCGCAATACACGTCCTCCACCGCGATATTGTCGATATGTACATTAAAATTCTGTGCCTTTCCCCTCACCTGCGTCTGTACGATACTGACGATGCCCTCAACCACCTCACGCAGAGAAATCCGCTCCGCAGTCAGCGTCATCTTGCCGCTCTCGATCTTTGACATATCGAGAACATCATTGATCAGACCGAGCAGATGCTTGCCGGAGAGCGCAATCTTCCTGAGACAATTCCTCACCTGTTCCTTGTCGTCTATATGCGTGGTCGCGATAGCCGTCATACCGACAATCGCATTCATCGGTGTGCGGATATCGTGACTCATATTGGAGAGAAACTCGCTCTTGGCTTTCGTCGCCCGCAGAGCGTCCTGACGCGCCGCTTCCAATTCCTGAAGCTGCCGGTATGTCATACGGGAATAGACAAAGAAAATAATCAGGAGCACGATCAGTATCATGGCGCATGCCGAAATCGTGGCAATCGTCCTGCTTCTGCTTAAACTGTCCACGGTCTCATTGAGAATACCAAACGGCAGTACCGTAACCAAGTGCCACTCCGAATAGGGCAGTGATGTACAGTAGACCTGCTGCCTGCTCCCGTCAAAGTCCTGTATCGCAGAAAAGTTCTCTCCCCTCTTCATAGCCTCTTTGATATCGTTTACATATCCGTCTATCTTTTTCGTATCATCCTCTGGATATCTCCCGTACAGGCTGCTAAAATAATCGGTATACTCCGAACTTAAATCACTCATGATAAAAGTACCGTCCACACGGATGATATGGGAAGACATCAGCGCATTCTCATTTTCCGTTTCCAACATCACACTGATATACTCGATCGGAACGGCAACGACCATCGCCATACTATTCCTGCCGTCGCTCATCGGATAATCGGCATGAATGCCAAACAAGACCACGCCGTTGCCGGATTCATCGCTGCCCACCGCAATCTTTTTGTCTCCGGCCCGCAATGATGCCATAAAAGGCTCCGGATCAGCCAGATAGAGCTGTTCTCCGTAGAGCATTTGCATATTTCCGCCCTCCGAACAAAGCGCCAGATAATTAAAATTCCTGACCTGAACCCGATAGACCAACTCTTCGTATACTTTGTCAATCTCCCTATCGTTCCAGACAACCTCCACCACGGTCTCGGCCTGTTCGAGTTTGAGATCCATCAACGTCTGAAAGTGTGATGCTATCTGTTCATCTATCCCTTTCATATACAAATCTCCCACTCTGTCGATGGCGTCCTCGCTCACGCGGCTCATGTAAGCTCCCAAACATAAAAACGCCGCCGCACTTATAACCAGAAGCACACTAAAACTTCCGAACAGAAATCTTGTAATGTGGGTTCTCCGCTTTTTATCCTGGTCATCCATGTAACACTTTCCTCCTTACCGCCTGCCACTCTAAACTAGTTCAATGGTGTATTGCCTATCGTTTATCTAAATTATGGCCTCCGGCCAAATAGCACCTATTTATCACAATTATACCAGTTTTAACAATAAAAACAAGACTTTTTTTAAGTGTCACCATCCTTTATGTAAAACGCTTTAAAAGGCGCCATCGAAGATTTACCCCCGATGACGCCCCCGTATCTTTCTTAGAACACGATCTCTTTACTATACAATGCCTTTTCCTCTAATAAATCCTGAAATTCCGCGTCATCGCGATGGCCCTTGATTTCATCCATATATTCTACATAGTCACAGACATAAACATAGACTTTGGATATATCCCTGCCGTTAATGGCATAGGTGTCCGCGTATGAACTGCTGCCCGAGGGAAGCATCTTTCCGTCCGCATCCAATACAACCGCAAAAACTCCGCTCTGACTGCGCTCTTCGCTGCATTTTTCTTCGACTGTAATCTCAAATTTTGTCTTCACCACTTGATAAAGTCCCGCTCCGGTCTCATTCATCTCATCCACGGTAACGACCTGCGCATTCTCATTGTCCGCTTCTATGTGGAGCTGAAAGGTAAATGGCCCGTCTAACCACCAGTTCTCATATTGATTTGGAAATTGATACCAGTCCTCCGGGGTGATCTCATTCATGAACGCTTTCCATTCCTCATCTGACATCGCATCGAGATCTGCCTCTGTTTTCCCTTGCAAGTCCAGCTTTTGGGGTTCCGCCTTATCCCCGATAATCTGATCTATGGTCAAATCCATGTCAAACTCGCGCAATGCCCGGTACTCGTCTTTCATCGCATCATCGTTTCCGCAAATATCGGAGATATCAATGCGGTAAATACCTGCGTATGTGCGTGAGTCAAGAAATGCTCCCTCGAGCCTGCCGCCCGCGCTTGCATTGCCTTCCGCCTCGCCGCCCCTTTCCGGAGCAAAAGAATACTTTGTCTTGCCCTGCAAATAAATGACCGGTCTTTCTTCCATATCTATAAACGTATCCGGGAAGTTTTTCTCACTGGTAATCATCAGCGAGAGATAGATGGCCTCCACCGAACAATACGCCTCGGAAACAGATACGGTCACGCCATCCACTGTCCTGGTATACGAAGAGTCCTCCGACGGCAGGCTGTTGTTTCCTGTCTCCGTCTCACCGCCTATACCCTTTGGGCTGTCAAATTTCTGCGCGACGGCATCGAGATCTCCCTGATAAGAATAGTCCCCCTGCAGCAGCTTAAATATATTTCCAATCACCGGAATCTTAGACGCCAACGCGGGCTGCGTCGCAAAAACCCCTACACTCATGAACACTGCTGCCGCTGCAGCCCCGGTCCGCACGATGATCTTTTTACGTTTTCTTTGCATATACATTTTTTCCCCCTCTCGGATTCCCTTGCGCACACGCTGAGATAATACTTCAGGTATTACGATATGATCAAAACTTTCATTCTTCATTCTGTTCCTCCTAACTCGCTCCGCTGGTTATTATTTGCTCATCTGGCTCTTGCGCTGCCAACGGGTCTCTCTTCTAACTGACTCCGCAGCGCTTCTTTCGCACGGAACAGGTATCCCTTCACACTTCCCGTGGGTATGTTCATGATCTGCGCGATATCCTTAATCTTGATGTCCGCAAAATATTGCAAAACCACCACCGTCTTATAGGTCGGCGGAAGCAGGTCAATGGCGTCATAGAGATCGGTTTTTTCCTCAATGGAAACAGGAAGTTCCGGCGCCGCCTCGCTGTACTCTTCAAAAAAACTGTCATTTCGGTTCTTTTTCTGTTCCTGATAAATGCTGTTGAGCAGTATACGCGTAATCCACGTTTTAAAATACGCAGGCTCCCGCAGCTTATCCATGGAAATCATAGCGCGCATGGCACATTCCTGCACGGCATCTAAGGCATCCTGCTCATTTTTGGTATGCAGATAAGCCAGCCGGTACAGGTATTCCTGATGCATGACAATCAATTCACCAAATGCCTCCCGGTTTCCTTTGACCGCCTTCTCGACTAATTTCAGGCCTTTCGTCCTCTTCATCGTGTCTATCACCTTCATTTCCTCTGATTCTTAACTTATGCCTCTGCAGCGGCATAGCCCCCTGTGCGTCCGACGCGTTGTCCTTTCACACGTGTTATACTAATTAGATTGTTTTCGTGGCGAAAAAGATACAACTAAATATTGATAATTTTCTCCCTCTCTTCCAAACCCGCGTTTCATTTCGTATAAAAATACCCTATACCAGCCATTTCAACTGATATAGGGTATCACTTTCCATCACACGTCTATGATATTCTCTCGTACCAAAACCCTAGTTCTCATTCATCTTCGCCAGCTTCGCCGCCTGGTCAGCCGCGATACAGCCGTCAATGATCTCTTGTATATCCCCGTTCATGACCTTATCGAGTTTATAAAGCGTCAGATTAATCCGGTGGTCTGTCACACGCCCCTGCGGGAAATTGTAGGTGCGTATCTTCTCTGAGCGGTCTCCCGTTCCAATCTGGCTTCTTCTCGCCTCCGCCTCCGCGTCATGCGCTTTCTGGCATTCCATATCGTATAGTTTTGCACGCAGCAGGGCAAACGCTTTCGCCTTGTTCTGCAACTGCGATTTTTCGGTCTGGCTGTACACTACTATTCCGGTCGGATAATGGGTCAATCTTACCGCTGAATCTGTGGTGTTGACACACTGGCCGCCGTTTCCCGACGCTCTCATCACATCGATACGGATATCTTTCTCATCAATCTCGACCTCGACTTCTTCCGCCTCCGGCATCACTGCCACACTGATGGTCGAAGTATGGATACGTCCGCCCGATTCGGTTTCCGGCACGCGCTGTACGCGGTGCACGCCCGATTCGTATTTCATCACAGAGTACGCGCCCCCGCCGGTAATCATGAACGTCACACTCTTCATACCGCCAATTCCCGTCTCGTCACACTCCATAATCTCCGTTTTCCAGTTTTTTGTCTCCACATAGTGCTGATACATCCGGTAAATCTCCGCGGCAAAAAGCGCAGCCTCGTCACCGCCTGCCCCCGCGCGAATCTCCACGATCACATTCTTATCATCATTCGGGTCTTTGGGCAGAAGCAGAATCTTCAAGCGGTTTTCCAACTCACCCACGCGCTCCTTGGCATCGCTTAACTCTTCTTTGGCCATTTCGCGCATCTCCTCGTCCGACTCCTCCTCAAGCATTGCCAGCGAGTCCTCAATGTTTTGATTACACTGTTTATATTCTTTGTACGCCTCGACAATCGGCGTCAAATCGCTCTGTTCTTTCATCAATTTACGAAAACGCTCCGGGTTGTTCGCCACATCCGGCTCACTGAGCTCACTCATCAGCTCTTCAAAACGAATCAGTAAATCTTCCAACTTATCAAACATTTCCCACGTTCCTTTCTATTTTACTGCTGATACTACTCTATCATTATGCGCCAAATCCTGCAAGATTTTTATTTCGTGAAAGTCTGCCTGCACAAGAAGTTCTCTCACATCCTGCCCCTGCTCACAGCCGATCTCCAACATAAGGCGGCCTCCCTTTCGCAAATACGCGGGACATTCCGCGATGATTCTTCGGTAAAAAGCAAGCCCGTCCTCTCCTCCGTCCAGCGCTTCCCACGGCTCAAACTGCCTGACCTCCGGCATCAGCCCCGCAATGTCTGCGCTTTTGATATAGGGCGGATTGGAAACAATCATATCATAGAAGCCGTCGACGCGCGAAAACAAGTCTCCGGCGATCAGATGCACCGGCACTCCGTTTAAACTGGCATTTTCTTTTGCCAAAAGAAGCGCCTGTTTTGAAATATCGGCACCATATCCTTGCATGTAAGGCGCATAGTGCAGCAGACTGATGATCACACAGCCGGACCCGGTGCACAGATCAAGCACCTTCATTCCCGGAGCCGCATACTTTAGCGCTTCCTCCACCAAAGTCTCCGTATCCTGCCTTGGTATCAATACATTGGAGTTGACACGAAAGCGCAGTCCCATAAACTCAGTCTCTCCCACAATATACTGCAGTGGAATCCGCTCCGCCCTTTTTTTTAGAAGCTGTTGATATTCCCTGATCTGTACCGGGTCCGCCGCCTCCTCCATATGCAGATAATAAAAGTTCCGGTCGATCTTACAAAGCATCTCCAACAGCAGCCACGCATCGTTTTTTGCCTCCGCGATGTCAGCTTCTCCAAGCACTTTTTCTCCCAGATACAGCAATTCCTTGTATGTCATACCAATCCTTTCCGCAATCACAAAATTCGGGCAAGACGCCCTGTTTTTATGCAATAGCCATCGCTTCACTCCCGCCGCATTTCTTTGACATAGGTTTTCCAGTCAAACACCGCTTCCACGGCAGCGATGCCCACCTCAATCATGTCGTCCGACGGCTCCTTGGTCGTAATCTTCTGGATACAAAGCCCCGGCTTACTAAAAAGATTGACAAGCCAGTGGTCGCTGCGCCCCGCCAGCCGTATACATTCATACGAGACGCCGGCAATCACCGGTATCAGCAAAATGCGCAAAAGCAGGCGCAAAATTCTGACGTCCGTCTGTATAAACATAAAAAAGATAACGCTGATAAATACCACCAGAAACAAAAAACTGGTCCCGCAGCGCTTGTGAAGCCTCGAACTCTTTTTTACATTTTCCACCGTCAAATCCATGCCGTGTTCGATGCAATTGATGCACTTATGCTCCGCGCCGTGGTACATATAGACTCGTCTGATATCCGGCACAAGCGAAATGCCCGCCACATAGGCGAGAAACAGTATCATGCGGATAAGCCCCTCGATCAGTGCCAGCAGCCACACAGATTCGATATATTGTTTAAAAATCAACGAGAGATAGTAAGGCAATATCATAAAAATTCCGACTGCCAAAAGAAGTGCAACCGCAATCGTGCCTCCCATCATCATATTTTCCTCTCTCTTTTCCCGCTTCTCGTCTTTGGCCGTCTGTTCGCTCTCTTTCTCTTCCTCCTCAAAAAAGGAAGCGGAAAATGTCAATGTTTTCATGCCAAGAACAAGGGATTCCACAAAATTGATGACGCCGCGTATGAAAGGCAGTTTCCGCAGCTTTTTATTTGTTACAATACCAAGATACTCCCCGGTATCTACGACAATGCTCTGATCTGGTGTGCGGACTGCGACGGCGTAGCTCTCCTTATTTTTCATCATAACGCCTTCCATCACTGCCTGTCCGCCAATTCCTGAATATTTCATATAAATCTCCATTCCGAGAACGTTATGTTCGAGGAACCGCAAGAGAAATCTGCGCATGCAGTTTCTCTTGTCGGAGCAGGGCTTATTTGTGACGTCCTCGGCACAACATAGCCAACGCGAACAAGTTCGCGTGTGATAAAATCAGCGAGCGAGCTGATTTTTCACACGATTCTCCACTCTTAAGCGTTTACGCGACCAGATGACGCAATGCTATATTTGCGTCTGCTATCCGGGCTACCTGTAACACTCCAACGCAGCGTAGCCGCCATGCGACTATTCCTTGAAAGCAAAAAAGGCTGAGATTTAAAAACCTCAACCTTATCCGTAACCATTTTAATTTACTGAATACCGTATCTCTTATTGAACTTGTCAATACGTCCACGAGCCTTTGCCGCTTTCTGCTGTCCAGTATAGAATGGATGGCACTTAGAGCAGATCTCAACGTGGATATCTTGCTTGGTTGAGCCTGTAACAAATGTATTACCACAGTTGCAGGTAACAGTCGCCTGATAGTAATCTGGATGGATTCCTTCTCTCATGATTTTCACCTCTTTATTTCTTATCGTTTTTAGTTATTATGTTCTGTATCTCTTTGTACCCGTATACCCGATCCGCATATGGCACTTCTTACAAGAGATACTCTCGCACAAACAGCGTTATTACTATAGCATATGTTTTTTAAAAATGCAAGCATTTTTTCCGCACTCTGCGGCGATTACCGATAAAAGCGCATATTCTTCTACAGAATACGGTTCTTTTTTACTGTGTGCAAAAATTCTCTGTTTGAGCGCGTCCTCGCAAACATATTGAGAATGTTCTCCACGGCCTCGTCGGTGCGCATGCCATTGAACGCCTTGCGCATACTGTCCACCGCCTCGCGCTCCTCCGCGTCGAGCAGCAGATCCTCCCGGCGGGTTCCCGACTTGACGATGTCGATCGCAGGAAACACACGCTTCTCCGAAAGCTTGCGGTCGAGTACCAGCTCCATATTGCCGGTGCCCTTAAATTCCTCAAATACAACATCATCCATCTTACTGCCGGTATCCACGAGCGCCGTCGCCAAAATCGTCAGACTGCCGCTCTCTCTCATATTTCTGGCTGCGCCAAAAAAACGTTTTGGCATATGCAAAGCGGCCGGGTCAAGACCGCCGGACAAGGTGCGCCCGCTCGGCGGAACAATTAAATTGTAGGCGCGTGCAAGCCTGGTGATGGAGTCCAGCAGGATCGTGACGTCTTTGCCGTGCTCGACAAGACGCTTGGCACGCTCAATAACCATCTCCGACACACGCTTATGGTGTTCGGGAAGTTCGTCAAATGTCGAATAGATGACTTCCACATTGTTGCCCTCGATCGCCTCACGGATATCGGTGACCTCCTCCGGGCGTTCATCAATCAGCAGAATGATCAGGTGCATACCCGGATTGTTGGCCGCCACTGATTTTGCTATCTCTTTCAATAAGGTAGTTTTTCCGGCTTTCGGCGGCGAAACGATCATGCCTCGCTGCCCCTTGCCAATGGGCGAGACCAGATCGACGATACGCATTGCCATGCTACTGCCCGGACGCTCTAAACGGATGCGCTCGTTCGGAAAAATCGGGGTCAGATCCTCAAAATTTTTCCTGCGCTGCAATACGCTCGGATGATATCCGTTGACTGCCGTGACATACAACAACGCCGCAAACTTCTCCTGCTGCGTGCGAATGCGGGTATTACCCACGATAATATCGCCTGTTTTCAAGCAAAACTTGCGAATCTGCGTCGGTGAAACATAGACATCATTTTCTCCCGGAAGATAATTCGCACAGCGAATAAATCCGTAACCATCCGGCATAACTTCAAGGATACCGTTTGCCTCCATACCGCTGTCCAAATTCTCCATAGCGTCATCCGCCGTTTTTTCTCTGACCACTCTCTCCTGCCGCTCCGGCCTCTCTTCTCTCTCTGCCGGCTGCACTCTCTCCTGGGCAGCTGGTTTCGCCTCTCCTGCCACGCGCGCATCCTCTGCCAGCATCGCCTCCACAAGATCTGCTTTCTTCAGCGTAGTAATTCCTTTTAATCCACGCGCTCTCGCCAAATCACGTAAAACTACCAAAGAAAGACTTTCATACTTTTCTCTCATATTATATTGACTCCTATCATCTAAACTGGGATATCTGCGCCGAATTGACGAATGAATATCAGTGATAAATGTATTATACACCCTATTCATCAAAATAGGAAGTCCCAATTTTTATCCCGGCCTATTTCACCCGCACCTGAAGCTGTACTTTCTTTTTGCCCGCATTGACGGTGATTTTTGTTGTGCCCTTCTTCAATGCCTTGACTTTTCCTTTGGACGATACGCTCACGATCTCTCGATTTTTTACGGTGTATGAGAGCTTGTCATTTGCCGTAACAGGTGTGCGGACCGCCTTAATCTGATACGTTTTTCCTTTTTTCAGCGCGATCTTTTTCTTTGCTACTGCAAGTTTTTTTGTCTTTACCTGTCCTTTGATGACCCGTATCTTACAGGAAGCTTTCGCGCCGCTCTTTGTGGTGACTGTTATAACGGTATTCCCTGCCTTTTTGGCTGTAATCTTTCCTTTCCTGCTGACGGAAGCAACCGATGGCTTTAAAGACTCCCAGGAAATAATCTTATCCCCTGCCGGATATACGGAGACGACCTCAATCGCTGTTGTTTTTTGGCCTTTTTGCATCGGGGCGGATGCGGCGTTTAGCACAACCTCCGACACCGTAATGGTGCAGCTTGCCGAAAGGCTGCCGGCTTTTGCGGTAATCACCGCAGTACCTTTTTTTACTGCCCGCACTTTACCGTCATCAAAAACCTGCACAACCGACGTATCCGAAGATTCAAAAGCCACAGACCGATCGGCCCCCTCCGGCGCGCTGACGTCTACCGAAAGATACGCGGTCTTACCTTTGGGCACCGTCACCGAAGTCTGTGAAAATGCCACCGACGTCACATCCTTATGCTGCGAATTATCTTGGTTTTCCGAATTGTCCGTTCCTCCTGGATTTTGCGTGTTCCCCGGATTCTCTGTACTTCCCGGATTTTGCGTGTCCCCTGGGTTCTCTGTACTTCCCGGATTTTGTGTGTTCCCTGGATTCTCTGTACTTCCCGGATTTTGCGTGTCCCCTGGGTTCTCTGTACTTCCCGGATTTTGCGTGTTTCCTGGGGTTTCTGTCGCGTCTGGTTTTTGCGGCTTTTGTGCCTGAAACGTCTCAAAATCCGTCACTTTGTTTTCACCCGAAACCACAACGCCGCCGCCCACGCCAAGCCCGTACACCTGTACTACATTTAGAATGTCATATTGTAACATCTCCGCCGGCACAAGAGCTGTCGCTCTGCCGTTTTCTACCACAGAAACGCCGATATGCTTTCCGTTTACAATAAATTCTACATTTCTCGTACTGGTGTTTGTCACGTCCGTAGTAATGGACACACTGCCGTCCGGCTGTTCTTGGATATCTTCCTGCTTCAGCGCGATCCCGTACGATGCGGGAACTCCCAATGAGCCTGCCAGTGTTTCTATGGATGTAAACTTTTTATCCAGCCAGTCCAGACGATTGATCAGATATGTTCGCAGTTCTTCCACCTGTCTGGTAAACTCTTTTTCCTCGCTCTGCCCATACCACTTGGCCGCGTTGGCATTTGCCGACTCCAAGAGCAATGCTTTGGCCTCATCAATCTTTCCTCCGTCTGATACGATGCTTCCCATCTCATCCCGCATCCTGGTATACCATTCATAAGCCCTGACGGCGAAATACGGATCTTTGATAATTGATTTGTTCCATTGGTATGCCTGCGCCCTGTCGTGGAAATAGATCGTCTGCCATATATCATATTTTCCAGAATCATGCTTCCTGCCTACAAGGCTGTTCGATGACCAGTCCATATCCCAGATCGGCCCCATATAGGCAGGACCGTCAATATCCTTATAAAAAAAGGTGCTTTTTTTCATGGCGTCCTGATTCATAAAAAACTCGCTGACAAGCCAATACTGCACGATCGAGTCCATATCAAACAGCTCGCTGTAATGAACTGTTTTTTGGTCATACGCTGCCGTAAAATCCGGCGCATCGATCGCCGTCTCAAAAGCCTGCATATAGTCCTTGACATACTGCATTGCCGTCTCGTTTGTGGAGATAAATTCAGGGCTCTTAAACTGAAGCGGCTGTCCCTTGCCGGTCTTAAATTTGGAGATCTCATCATAGTACGAGTCCAGTTCCATCAAAAATCCCCCGGTAAAATCCGGCATTTCAATATAATCTGCTATCTGGTATTGCACACCCTTGTATGAAAAACGCTTAGCGGTCAGCCAGGTCATATCCGTTTCCGCCAAATACGTCTCAATCGCATCCTGATCGTCTTTGGTCAATCCCTGTTCTTTTTTGCAGACTGCCTTCGCCACGTCGCCCGCATAATCCTCCCAGTCATGGATATCAACTCGGTCTCCCGCAACCCGCACCTGCTCACAGAACTGATAGGTTCCCTGGTATTCTCCATTTAAAATCAAATCTACGGCCACCGACTGCATATAGGCCATCCCCATAGCGCCCGCAAAATCATAGGAAAGCATATTTCTCATATGGGTTTCATCCAAATAATTCGCTAAAAGCACCCAGTGCTTGTTTTTTCCAAAACCAAAGATATCCGTCTTGGCATCTAATTTAATCTTATACGGCTTCTTAGGCTTTTTCCATGTCGTATTACCCCGACCGCGAATCTGAATGCCGCCGTCATAGAGCGTAGTGTTCCCCGCATTGTAGTGCGCATTGCCCTGGATTCTGCACTCGCCGCTTATGTAGTCTTCCTTACTGGTAATCGCCTGGCCATCCTGCGTATCGATATAGACAACCGGCAGTTTGCTGACATACATGCTGGCCTGGTAAGTACCGCTGTAAGTACCGGACGCCGTCGCAGTTACCGTCAGCATCTTCTCCAAATCCCCGCTCTGCGGCGTATAAGTCTCTCCCGTCGCTCTCTGCACGCCGTCCACGCTCCACACAAATGTGCAGGCCATATCATCCGGCGCGCCTGACAGGCTGACGGTAAGAGGCGTACCAGGCGTTGCATACTCCTCATTGATTTGCAGCAAAATCTCTGTCTGCTCTGTGGCCGGCCCGTCGGCCTCCCCGGTCTCCTGTGCCCGCACGGTCAGCGCACGGTAAAGCCCACCCGACTGGCCGCCAGCTGAAGCCGTAAAGACTATAAAAGCGCAGAGCGCTGCCGCCCATTTTTTTATCTTATTTCTCCTCATTCCAGTCCTCCTCGTCACACGATTTCCGTTTGTACACTTTTGTAACCTTGGTGCGCATTTGTATTAGTGCAATTATACCATTGAATACCCGTGCTTTCAATTTATATTTCCTCTAAAGCCGTATATTGTATTTCTTTTTCCTGCATGATATAATGACTGCATTGTATGCTAATATTATCAAGGAGACACAGCAATGGATAACCAAAACCTTACCAATGCCGAGAAAGCACTGTTGTTACACGAACAGTGGAGAGGCAAATTAGAGACCACCGCAAAATCTAAAGTCAGCTCCCGCGAAGACTTGGCGCTTGCCTACACGCCGGGCGTCGCAGAGCCCTGCAAAGTCATCGCGCAGGATAAAGACGCCGCGTACCGATACACGACAAAAGCCAACACGATCGCCGTGATTTCCGACGGCAGCGCTGTCCTTGGGCTCGGCAATATCGGCGCCTATGCCGCAATGCCGGTCATGGAGGGAAAATGCGTGCTTTTCAAAGAATTTGGCGATGTAAATGCCGTCCCCATCTGTCTGGACACACAGGATACAGAGGAGATCATTAGCACGATCAAAAATATCGCTCCCGCCTACGGCGGCATCAATCTGGAGGATATTTCCGCCCCGCGCTGTTTCGAGATCGAGGAACGTCTGAAACAAATGCTGGATATTCCCGTATTTCATGACGACCAGCACGGCACGGCCATCGTCGTGCTCGCCGGTATTATCAACGGGCTGCGCCTGACCGGCAAAGACAAACAATCTTGTAAAGTCGTCGTAAACGGCGCCGGTTCCGCCGGTATTGCCATCACGAAGCTGCTTTTGACCTACGGCTTTTCTGACGTGACGATGTGCGACAGGGAAGGCATCATCGGCAAAGACTATCCCAATCTCAATTGGATGCAGCAAAAGATGACAGAAGTTACCAATCGCTCCAACGCCAAAGGCACACTGGCCGACGCGCTAAAAGGCGCAGATATCTTTGTGGGCGTATCTGCTCCCAACATTGTGACCCCGGAGATGGTCGCGTCCATGAACAAAGATTCTATTCTCTTTGCCATGGCCAACCCTGTCCCCGAAATCATGCCGGATGTGGCGAAGGCCGCCGGCGCAAGAGTAGTCGGCACAGGCCGCAGCGATTTTCCCAATCAGGTCAACAATGTCATCGCCTTTCCGGGCATATTTAAGGGTGCCTTGGAATGTCGCGCCACACAGATTACGGAGGAGATGAAACTGGCTGCCGCCGATGCCCTGGCTTATCTCGTGACGGACGAACAGCTGGCCGACGATTTTATCATGCCGGAAGCATTTGACCCGCGCGTCGCAAAAGTGGTAAGTGAAGCCGTAAAGTCACATCATCATGCATAAAAACGCGCAGTTTTGGGGAGACAAACGCTATTACTCTTTGGATTATTACTTAAAAGAAACGTTCGGAGAAAAGGTCTACCGCCTGTCATTAAACGGCGGTATGACCTGTCCGAACCGGGACGGCAGCCTCAATACGGGAGGCTGCATTTTTTGCAGTGCCGGAGGCTCCGGCGATTTCGCGTCCTCACCCCTTTTGCCCATCCCCGAACAGATCAGATGTGCCAAAGAGCGGATCGCCAAAAAAACCGGATGCCAAAAGTTTATCGCCTATTTTCAGGCGTATACCAACACCTATGCCCCGACAGAGTACTTGCGCCGAATTTTTGGGGAAGCCCTTGCCGCTCCCGAAATCGTTGCCCTCTCCGTCGCGACGCGCTGTGACTGCCTGCCGCCGGAGGTATTGGCACTGCTTTCTGAGCTTAATCAGGTGAAGCCGGTTTGGGTCGAGCTTGGCCTGCAAACCGCCAACGATAACATCAGAGATACCCTCCACAGCGGGTTTTCGTTTGCACAGTACGAAGCCGCCGTCACAAAGCTGCGCGAGCGGAAGATTAAAATAGTCACCCATCTCATCATTGGGCTGCCGGGAGAATCAAAGTCCGACACGACGGCTTCTGTGCTTCGCACGATATCCCTGCCCTGTGACGGCGTCAAATTGCAGCTGCTGCATATATTAAAGGGAACAAGACTCGGCGCTTTATACGAGGCGGCGCCGTTCTCCGTCTATACGCTGGAGGAATACTGCGATTATGTTGCGGAGCTGATTCGCCTATTGCCACCCGATCTTGTGATTCACCGACTGACGGGCGACGGGCCGAAAAATCTTCTTTTGGCGCCCCTTTGGAGTACTGACAAAAAGCGTGTGTTAAATACCATTCAAAAAAATCTACGGGAAAAAAATATCTTTCAGGGGTGTGCCTATCCCCTGCAATAACAATTTTATATGACGGAGGTAAGCTGACTATGGCAAAACCTTTTACCATCTATAAACTGACGATTTTAAATATGTTGGACAAAGTGGATTTTTCTCTGACCAACACACAGATCTGCAATTTTTTTCTGCAGCAGGAATATACCGGATATTTTCAGGCCCAGCAAGCGATCGCCGAGCTGGTGGATGCAAAACTGGTGTTGACCGAGTCCACACACAATAACACGCTCTACTCTTTAACTGCCGCCGGGAAAGAGACTTTAGACCTATTTCGCGACAAAATCACGGACGGCATCGACCGGGATATCACCGCCTATCTGGAGACAAATCAGATGCGGCTTAGAAACGACAATGCATTTTTGGCCGACTACGACCGCACGCCGGACAAAGACTATGCCGTGCGCTGTCGTTTTCAGGTGCGGGGGAAAAATCTGATCGATCTGACACTCACCGTACCCGATAAAAAGCGGGCAGATACCATCTGTGAAAACTGGAAAAAACAGAGTGAAACTGTATATACCTATTTGATGGATATCTTAATTCAGTAAAAGCTGCGCATGTCTTGCCTGCACTGCTCCAACAAGCCACATTGCCCGACTGTACACCGCACAGACTGTGAGAAAGGAATGTTTTGATTATGGGGAAACAGGAATTTAAACCTGGAAATATGCTCTATCCGCTGCCGGCTGTGATGATCAGCTGCCAACTGATGGGCGACACCTTTGAAGGCGCCAAACCCGAACTGCTGGGAAAACCAAATATTATAACGGCTGCCTGGGCCGGCACGGTATGTACCAATCCCCCCATGCTCTCCGTCTCGCTGCGCCCCTCGCGCTATTCCTACCATATCATCGAAGCGTCGGGTGAATTTGTAGTCAACCTCACCACAAAAAAGCTCGCCCGCGCCACCGACTACTGCGGCGTGCGCTCCGGCAGAGAACACGATAAATTTGCAGAGCTGGGACTCACGCCCTTACCCTCCAAACACATCAAGGCCCCCGGCATCGCCGAGAGCCCTGTCAATATTGAATGTAGAGTAAACCGGATACTGCCGCTTGGCAGCCATTCTATGTTTCTCGCCGACGTGGCAGGCGTCACGGTCGACGAACGGTATCTGCGCGAAAACGGTAAATTTGACCTTGGCGCCGCCGGGCTTCTCGCCTACTCCCACGGAGAATACTTTCTCCTTGGAGAAAAACTGGGCACATTCGGCTACAGTGTAGCAAAAAGGAAACATCCGAAGCGCAAAAACCAATCCTGATTCGTATCATTGGAAAATGCCAAGTCCCTGAATCCATGTATCAAACTGCTGCACCCTTCCGGTGACTTGATCAACGGCATCTGACAAATCTTCCACGCTGTTCATCAAATCCTGCGTCGTGCCAACCGTATCGTTGATGGCTTCCACATCAATCTGCTCAATTTTTACCATGGCCTCCTCCAAAGAGGATGCCATCTGTCCCACATAACTTCGCAGCGTCAAAACAATGCCAAGCACAATCACCACAAAAAGCGCTAACAAACCTGCGATAATTTTTTGGAACAACAACTGTTTTTTTAACAATTCTTCCATAAATGTCTAATCTCCGTTTCTGATCAAATAATGATATGTAACCATTCTATAACATATCACAGATTTTCTCAAGTAACATTTTATGGATGCATAAAAACAGGAGCTTGCAGAAAGCGCTGCGGGAATTGAGCCTTTTTTATATGCTGTCCCCCACACCACCATAACGTCTAAAACAGGTTTCAGGCAATACCCCGTTTCCGTTAAAGTATATTCTACCCGTGGCGGCACTTCCAGATATAGTTTCCGGGTAAGTAACCCGCCGTCTTCCAGTGAGCATAAAGAAAATCGAAAATGCTGACACTGTTGTAGAGTCGGTCTAAGAGTTGGGTTGATTTGCCCAATAATCGCGCGTTGCAAATAATCCCCATTTTTATATGAAAATTTAAATATCAGCTTAGCCTAGTCAAACATAAGTTAAGTCTTTCCTAGTTTCACTTTCTGTAACGCCTGTAAAATCTGTAAAATCATTACTATCAGAATGATTATAGAATCAGGAACTTAATATTCGTTATACTAGTATTTCCATTACCTGTTGATATTTATTTTTATAATACTCTTTACTTTGAGCAGATAATTTACGGAGAGACTATGAAGAAAAGTCTGTAAATAGGATCTTCTATGATAATGATAGGCGAAGGGCTTGAGTAAAATCAGCTTTTCGCCCTTGTCTTATATATAACAGCTACAAAATTGTATGTCAAGAGCGGGCGGAAAATCCGCCCGTTTTCAAATCTTTGCCTATTCTGGCAGCCGCCCCTCGTACATGATGCTCAGTTCTCCATATACCTGAGCCCAGCTCCGGATTGTAGCAGTCCATTTTTTCGTAGCCTCAAATGTAGCCAGATAAAGAGCTTTCAAAAGAGCTGTATCGCTCGGAAATACGCTCCTTTGGCGATTCAGCTTACGATAGGTAGAATTCAAGGACTCGATCGCATTGGTCGTGTATATGACCTTTCTAACGGCTGC
>CAJTYI010000018.1 GCA_910584215.1 uncultured Roseburia sp.
ACCGGGACGGACAGACACTACGAGGTGGTTCAACACTGAAAAGACGTGCAACCCGATGCCCCAAACGGCATGCGAGAACCCCTGACGTTTTTCCGGAGGGTCAAAAGACAAGTAGCACCTGCAGTTTGGATGTCTGTCGTACGCCGCATTTACGCTGTGAATATAAAAATATATAACACTACCGATCGAACAGCTATGCATATTTATTCATTTTGACGATGCTAATTAATATAGCTAATAATCTATACAATGATTTAAATTTGACTGGCGACAGCTAGTTGAAAGGCTGTTACATCAACCTTGCAGGAGCTGTTGATGTGACAGCTTATTTGTTATAAAAGAACTTTATGTTCTCACTGGGAGGATTATAATGCAGTATATTTTAACCGGAACGGAAATGCAGCTCTGTGACGCTAATACTACCGCACACTATAAAATGCCGTCGATTGTGCTGATGGAGCGGGCGGCGCTTGCATTTGTGGAGGAACTAAAGCAGCGTCAGATTGACACGGGGCATACGCTGATTCTGTGCGGCAGTGGCAACAACGGCGGCGACGGTATGGCAGTGGCAAGGCTTCTGGCACTGGATGGGCAGAAAGTGACGGTCGTGTATGCGGGAAACCCGGCACATGCCACAGAGCAGAACAGCAAGCAGCGGCAGATTTTAGAAGCCTACGGCATTTTGGTACATGAGGATGTGCCGGAGGGGGACTATAGTCTGGTGATCGACGCCGTTTTCGGCGTCGGGCTCTCGCGTCCGGTGGAGGGCAGCTATGCTGCGCTTCTCGCAAAGGCAAATGAAATGGGCGGCATCAAAGTGGCGCTTGATATCGCCTCCGGCGTAAATGCGGACGACGGACAGGTGTTGGGTGAGGGATTCCATGCCGATCTGACGTTTACTTTTGCTTTTCTAAAAAGAGGTCAGCTTTTGTATCCCGGCAGCGAATACTCGGGCAGCGTAGTATGTCTGCCGATGGGAATTGATGAGCACGGATTTCTGGAGCAAAAACCGCCGATGGTGGCGCTGGAACAAACGGATTTGAAGCTTTTGCCCAGGCGGCGGGCGTATTCCAACAAAGGAACCTACGGCAAATTGCTGCTGATCGCGGGGAGTGTCGGCATGGCGGGCGCTGCTGTGCTGGCGGCGCGGGCCGCATACGCTGCCGGCTGTGGATATGTGCGGGTAGTGACGCCCAGTGAGAATCGTGTGATATTGCAGACCGCAGTGCCGGAGGCGGTATTAACTTTCTATGATGCGAACCATACAGACGACTTGCCGTGGGAGGAGTTGTTTGCCTGGGCGGACGGTATCGTGGCGGGGCCGGGGCTTGGCACCAGTGATACAGCCCTTATGTTGATGCGCCGCGTGCTTTCACAAAAGCATCTGCCTCTCGTGCTGGATGCGGATGCGCTGAATCTGCTTGCGCGGCACCGGGAGCTCTTGCTGGGGATGCCAAAGCAGACGATCGTGACGCCGCATCTGGGAGAGATGGCGCGTCTGGCCCGGACTACCGTAGATGAGATACAAAAAGCGTTGGCGGATACCGCCTCCTGGTTTGCGGAAGAATACAGGGCCGTGTGTGTGTTAAAGGACGCGAGAACCATCACGGCGCTGCCCGAAGGAGGCTTATATATCAATTGCTCCGGCAACGACGGCATGGCGGTCGCAGGGAGCGGGGATGTGCTGAGCGGCATTATAGGTTCACTGCTGGTTCAGAAATTACCGGCATCGCTGGCAGCGCCTCTCGGTGTCTATGTACATGGGATGGCCGGGGACCTTATGGCAGTCAAAATCGGAAAGGCGGGGCTTGCCGCATCGGATCTTGTCGAGGGCGTGAAAATGCTGGCGAAGGAGCTCGGGCGATAGTGTGAGAAGTGTAGGTTAGTGTGAGAAGAACTTCTAATCGCTCGATAAGATTCCTCAGAGCGTATCATGGGGCAATGTAAATTTCGTAAACATGCTGAAATGGAGATTTTATCATGCAATATAGTAGAGTTTGGGCAGAGATCGATCTCGACGCTGTCTTGTACAACATGGCATCTATGGAGCGGAAACTGAAAAAGGGTACGAAAATTATGGCTGTGGTGAAAGCGGACGGTTACGGACATGGCGCAGTGCAAATCGCACAGGCTATAGACAGCTTTCCTTGCCTGTACGGGTATGCGGTGGCAAACCCCGAGGAGGGAATCGAGCTGCGCCGCCACGGCATCACAAAGCCGATTTTAATATTAGGCTATGTATTTCCAGAGCAGTATGCGCAGTTGATCAGAGAAGATCTTGCAACCGCAGTTTTTACCGAATCTATGGCCAAAGAGCTGAGCGATACGGCTGCAAAAGAGGGCAGGCAGGCAAAGATTCACTTCGCAGTCGATACGGGTATGAGCCGTATCGGTTATCAGGTGACGGAGGAAGCGGCCGATGAAATGGCACGGATTGCCGATCTGCCGCATATTATGGTAGAGGGTATTTTTACCCATTTTGCCAGGGCGGATGAGGCGGATAAGGCGTCGGCTTACGCACAGCTTTCGCGGTTTGAACAGATGATTGCCATGCTTTTGGCGCGGGGGGTTACGATACCGCTGCATCATTGTTCCAACAGTGCAGGAATTATGGAACTGCCGGAGGCGCAGATGGAGCTTGTGCGCGCGGGCATTACATTATACGGCTTGCTGCCCTCGTTGGAGGTCGATCGCGGAAAGCTCCCGCTTCGCCCGGTGATGTCGATGAAAACCCGTGTTTCATACATAAAAGAGCTTCCTGCCGGCAGAGAGATCAGCTATGGCGGCACCTACATAACAAAAAAGAAAGAGCGCATCGCCACGATTCCGGTTGGCTATGCGGACGGCTACGCGAGAGGGCTTTCCGGCAAAGGCTATGTATTGATACATGGCAGGCGGGCGCCGATCTGCGGCCGCATCTGTATGGATCAGTTTATGGTGGATGTTACGGATATGGAAAGCGTGACAGTGGGAGATACGGTGACGTTAATTGGAGCGGACCATGAGGAACAGATCACCGTGGAGGAGCTTGGTGCGTTGTCAGGCAGGTTCAATTATGAATTTGTGTGCGATATCACCAAGCGTGTTCCCAGAATCTTTTATCGCAATGGAGAGCAGACGGCAGCGAAAGATTACTTTTTGGAGTAGCTTTCTTCAAAAAATCGAATACACCGGTGGAAATTGGCAATACTATCCGTAGAAATCATAAAATGGAGTGGAGAGTATATGGTAATTCGACGAGGTGATATTTTTTACGCAGACTTAAGGCCGGTGGTAGGGTCCGAGCAGGGCGGTATCCGCCCCGTGCTGATTATACAAAATGATGTCGGGAACCGGCACAGTCCTACGGTGATCTGTGCGGCGATCACTTCTCAGATGAATAAGGCGAAACTGCCCACGCATGTGGAACTTGACAGCCGCAAATATGATCTAGTGAAAGATTCTGTCGTTCTCTTAGAACAACTGCGCACGATCGACAAGCAGAGGCTTAAGGATAAGGTCTGCCATCTGGACTCGCAGATTCTTGGTCAGATTGACCGCGCCTTAGAAATCAGTCTGGAACTGTTTACATAAGAGTAGCGATTCAGGTATCGGAGAGGGCGTGCGGCAGATTGGCAAGAAAGCTTGACGGTTTGCCGGAAAATATGGTATTATTGCAAAAGTTATACACAGTGTACAAAAGGAAAGGAAGATGATTATGGACGATGGCGTCAGTCCCACTTGGGGGATGATATTACTTTTAGTTCTAATTCTGATTGACTTTATCATTTACGGTTTTGTTGCGGCGATGGATAAGATTAATGCCGTGACCGTGGAAAAAATGGCAAAAGAGGGCAGCAAAAGGGCGGAGCTTTTGCAAAAGTATCAAGAGAAATCCGAGCGCTACATCAATGTGTGCCAGTTGATGATTCTGGTGCTGCATATGATGCTCGGTTTTTTTGAGGTTACGCTCTGGAGGAGGATGTTTGTTCCCTTGGACGTCACATGGTGGCTTTCGCTGCTCGGCAATCTGGCAGTATTTGTGGCGCTGATCCTGTTTGTGCTGATCGTGGGTGTCTATACGCCGCAGAAAGTGGCGGCCAGGAAGCCGGAGCGATGGGCTATTTTGCTGGTGCGCCCGGTACACGCCCTTGAGATTCTCTTTTTCCCGGCGATCGCTCTGACCGATCTTTTGGCCAATTTGCTTTCGCGCGTTTTCGGGGTGGACCCGCTTAGCGATACCGATGACGTGACTGAGGAAGAGATCATTTCTATGGTCAAAGAGGGACATGAGCAGGGCGTGCTGTTGGCGAGCGAGGCCGAGATGATACATAATATCTTTGAATTTGGAGACAAGGAAGCCAAGGACATAATGACCCATCGAAAGAATATTGCCGCGATATCGGGCAGTATGACATTCCATGAGATGATAGATTTTGTGAAGGAGAGCAATTATTCCCGTTTTCCGGTGTATGAGGACAATATTGACAATATCGTCGGTGTCTTACATATCAAAGATGCGTTGAATTTCTGCCAGAGGCAGGAACTGTTTGGCCAGCCGATTAAAGATATCGAGGGGCTTCTTCACGAGGTGGATTTTATACCGGAGACAAGAAACATTAATACACTTTTTACGATGATGCAGACCGAAAAGAGCCATATGGTCGTTGTGGTAGATGAATACGGACAAACTTCCGGCCTTGTGGCAATGGAGGACATTCTCGAAGAGATTGTGGGAAATATCGAGGATGAACACGACGAGGAGGAGACGATGATCGAACAATTTCCGGACGGCACTTACCGCATCAGCGGCATGGCGGATTTTGGGGATGTCCTTGAGGTGCTTGAAATCGAGGGCGATGAGGAGGAGAGCGATCATTTTGATACTTTGAACGGCTTTTTGATATCCCGGATCGATAAGATACCGGAGGATGACGAGATGTTTTCGGTGACGGCTTTTGATTATCTTTTCGAGGTGACTTCTGTCGAGAATAAGATGATTCAGTCGGTGCGCGTGTCCAAATGCTGCGGGGAGGATATCAAAGAAGAGACTTGTCAGAAATCGGAATGAGTGTTATATTATAATATAATACATAAAGAAAGAGGAAGAGTAATGTCAGGACATTCAAAATTTGCCAACATCAAGCACAAAAAAGAGAAAAACGATGCGGCAAAAGGTAAGATTTTCACAATTATCGGAAGGGAGATCGCCGTGGCGGTAAAAGAGGGCGGTCCCGACCCGGCGAATAATTTTAAGCTGGCGCAGGTAATTTCTAAGGCAAAGGCCAACAACATGCCGAACGACACGATTGAGCGCGGTATCAAGAAAGCGGCCGGGGATGGAAATGCCGTAAATTACGAGTTTTGTACTTATGAGGGCTACGGGCCGAGCGGAACGGCGATTATTGTAAAGTGTTTGACAGACAATAAAAACCGGACGGCGGCGAATGTGCGCAACGCGTTTACCAAAGGACACGGCAGCATCGGGACACAGGGATGCGTCTCCTATATGTTTGACGAGAAGGGCCAGATTATCATCGCCAAAGAGGAGTGCGATATGGAGACCGATGACCTGATGATGATGGCTTTAGACGCCGGAGCAGAGGACTTTTCAGAGGAGGAGGACAGCTTTGAAGTGTTGACGGCGCCGGAAGATTTTGAGGCTGTGCGCACGGCGCTCGAGGAGGGCAGCATTGCGATGGCGCAGGCTGAGGTAACCATGATTCCGCAAAATTACGTTGAACTGACTGCTGAAGAGGACCTGACGAATATCAACCGTATTTTGGATTTATTAGATGAAGATGATGATGTACAGCAGGTATATCACAATTGGGATGAGTAGTAAGGAGGGGTTACTATGAAAAAAATACTTTTTGCAGCGTCAGAGTGTGTTCCGTTTATCAAGACAGGTGGTCTCGCTGATGTGTGCGGCGCTTTGCCGAAGGAGTTTGACAAGGATAACTGGGATGTGCGCGTTGTGATACCCAATTACAGCTGTATTCCGGAACATTTCCGCAACGAGTTCCAGTATGTGAGCCATTTCTATATGAATGCGGGCAATTACATTAAGAATAAATATGTGGGTATTTTAAAGTATGTGCGCGACGATATCACCTATTATTTTATTGATAATCAGGAGTATTTTAACTGTGCCGTTCCCTACGGCGATGTGCGCTACGATATCGAAAAGTTTTGCTTTTTTGATAAGGCCGTTCTTTCGATGCTCAAACACATTGATTTTCACCCGGACTTAATTCACTGTCATGACTGGCAGACCGGCCTGATTCCGGTATATCTGAAAAATGAATTCCAGGCTGACTCTTTCTACTGGGGAATCAAGTCAATCATGACCATTCACAATTTAAAGTTCCAGGGAGTGTGGGATATCAAAACTATGCAGGGCCTGACGGGCTTTGCGGCCGATCTGTTTAAGCCAGACAAGTTGGAGTTTAAGAAAGATGCCAACATGTTAAAAGGCGGTCTTGTCTATGCCGACTATATCACGACCGTGAGCGACTCTTACGCGGCGGAGATACAGACGCCCTATTACGGTGAAGGGTTAGACGGCCTGCTCGCGGCAAGACATATGGATATGCAGGGAATCGTAAACGGCATCGACTACCAGTCGTACAATCCCGAAACCGACGACAAGATTTACTGTAAATATAATGCCGAGACATTCCGCAAGAAGAAATCGGTCAACAAGACGCGCCTGCAGGAAGATCTTGGACTTGCGGTGGACAAGAAGAAATATATGATCGGTCTGATCTCAAGGCTTACCGATCAGAAAGGTCTTGATCTGATTAATTACGCGATCGACCGCATTGTGGACGATTATACCCAGCTTGTGGTGATCGGAACCGGAGAGCCTCAGTATGAGAATATGTTCCGTCATTATGCATGGAAGTACGGCGACAGAGTGTCGGCCAACATCTGCTATTCCGATGATCTGGCGCACAAACTCTATGCGGCTGCCGATGCGTTTTTGATGCCGTCGCGTTTTGAACCCTGTGGACTGACCCAGCTAATCTCGTTCCGTTATGGCACCGTGCCGATCGTGCGCGAGACGGGCGGCTTAAAGGATACCGTGCAGCCGTTTAACGAATACGATAATGTCGGTGACGGATTCTCTTTTGCCAACTACAACGGCGATGAGATGCTCAATGTCATCAATTATTCCAAACATATTTTCTTTGACCGTAAGAAACAGTGGAATCAGATGGTTGACCGCGGTATGACAAACGATTACTCCTGGAGCAGTTCTAAGTTCCGCTATGAGGGATTGTATAATTATCTGATGGGATGCTAGCGTGAAAAGTACATCTAAGGCTCATGCCAATGGGCATTTCGCCAAAATGTACTAAGTTTCACGCCGAAAAACGCCAAAAACGGGCGTTTTTCATCTTGATTTGAGTCACAGCGAAACTGTGACATGTTGGTAGTGTGAGAAGAACTTCTAAAAGAAAGTGGAATGACGCCTTGGAAACAGGGCGTTATTTTCATGTGAGGCAACAGGGCAAAGACGGGATGGCTGCGTTCATTCTTATTTTCTGTATGTTTCTTATGACAATCGGAGATACTGTAATATAAAAATAGACAGTTTGGTCAAAAGGAGCATTATGGCAGAAAAACAGGAAAATAAGACAGAACAGATCAAGGAGTTTGGGCAGTTGGATATCCAAAATGACAGGGAAAATACAAAGATTTCCATGTTGACGATTATTGGGGAGGTTGAGGGGCACGACTGTCTGCCCGCGACGACGAAAACAACGAAATATGAACATGTGCTGCCCAAGCTGGCGGAGATTGAGGACAGCCCCAATATCGACGGTGTGCTGCTGTTGCTCAATACCGTGGGCGGTGATGTGGAGAGTGGTCTAGCGATTGCGGAGATGATCGCCTCTGTCAGCAAGCCTACGGTATCTTTGGTACTCGGGGGCAGCCATTCGATCGGTGTGCCGCTTGCAGTGTCCACCGATTATTCTTTTATTGTCCCGTCGGGGACAATGGTGATCCATCCGGTCCGCATGAGTGGAACCGTGATCGGTGCGCAGCCAACCTACGACTATTTTAAGCAGATGCAGGATCGGATTTTGAAATTTATCAGCACCCATTCCGGGGCCGACGAAAAGCGTTTGGAGGAGCTGATGATGAATACCGGGATAATGACAAAAGATCTGGGCACCATTTTGGTGGGCAAAGAGGCTGTGGAAGAAAAGCTGATCAATGAAGTGGGCGGAATCGACAAGGCATTTCGCAAACTCCATGAGCTTACAAAAAAACAAAAGAAAAGTTAAGAACCAATTAATGACATTTGGATTGGAATATGATATTATAAAGATTGTACTGTAGGGAAGAAATAGAAAACATGTTCGCTTTTGCATGGTTGTGTCTATAAAAAACAGATGACAGGGGGCAACAATGTCGTTATTGCAGGCAATCTTTATGGGCTTGATACAGGGACTGACAGAATTTTTGCCGGTGAGCAGTTCCGGGCATCTGGCATTATTCAAAATACTTTTTCATGTGGAGACCGATACGGGCATTCTTTTTGATGTGCTACTTCATTTGGGGACGCTGGCGGCGATTTGTATCGTGTACTATAAAGATATTGCCAGACTGTTTCTCGAGGGAGCGGCAATTGCAAAGGATGTTTTCATTAACATCGGTATATTTTTTAAAAATTTGGGACAAGACAACAAAAAACCTTATCTGCGCATTGTGTGCAACAGTTATCGCAAGTTAGTCATGCTGGTACTGGTCTCGACGATACCGACTGGTGTGATCGGGTATCTGGGCAGGGAAGTGGTCGCATCGGCGGCCGGCGTTTTGCTGGTGCCGGGCATCTGCCTGCTGGTAACGGCAGTGCTTCTTTTTTTGGCGGACCGTATGCCGGAGGGGAAAAAGTTGCCCAAAAATGTTTCTTACACGACAGCCTTTGGAATCGGAATTGCGCAGGGAATTGCAACTCTGCCGGGATTGTCGCGCTCAGGAACGACGATGACGGTCTGCCTGGCTAACGGTTTTAGGCAGAGCTTTGCCGTCAAGTATTCTTTTATCATGTCGATTCCTGCTGTGCTGGGGGCGGCAGTGTTAGAAATTTCAGACATTACTACGGCGGGATTGACAGCGGCGGAGATTGTTTCTTATCTTGTGGGCATGGCAGTGGCCGCAGTGGTGGGATATTTTTGTATCAAGGCGATGTTGGTGGTTGTCCGCACACGAAAGTTTAAAATATTTGGCGTATATTGCCTTATGGTGGGGCTTTTGTCTGTCATCGGATATTTTGTCTCGGCATAACAATAGATTAGTTGGAGGTTGTTCAAGTGGCAGCAACGGGAAAGAAACGGAGTACCGCGGGAAAGTCAAGAACTTCTACTGCGAGAAAGACGGGCAGCAGAAAACAGACAGCAAAAAAACAGGAAGATACTTTTGTACTGGAAGTGATTTTGTGGATTGTCGTAGCGCTGGCCGTATTGCTGTTTATCAGTAATTTTGGCTTCGGCGGCAAAATTGGCGGCGCTGTCAGTGGGTTTTTCTTTGGGATATTTGGACTCTTGGCATACATATTTCCAGTGATTTTTTTGATCGGCATTTTCTTTGCCGTATCCAACAAGGGCAGCACCGTGGCGGTTGTAAAGCTGATCGCAGGCTGTCTCTTTGTCGCGTTTTTATGCATGTTTATTCAGCTTGCCATTACCGAAGAGACGGCGATGACAGTATCGGAGTCTTACAAATACGCGAGAGAACACGCACTCAGCGGCGGCGTGATTGGCGGCGCGCTGACTGCACTGATGCGACCGAATTTTGGCGTGGCAGGTTCTTACATTATAGATATCGTGATATTAATCATTTCGCTTGTCCTTTTGACAGAGCGCTCCGCACTGCGTTTTATGGAAAAGAGTGGCAGAAAGATGTATGAGTCCGCTAAAAATGAAAATGAGCGCTATCAGGAATATGCCACGAAGCGGCGCGAGGAGCGAGAGGAGCAGCGGCAGATACGCGCTCAGCGGCGAAAAGAGCGCGAAACGGAGAATAAGCTGCGGCGGGAAGAGAGGGAACTTTATAAGGAGCAGGTCGGACACGAGGAACAGAAACGGCGCCGCACGGACAAAAAGGCGGAGGGAGTGTCTCTTGACATAAAAGTAGTACCCAAGCAGCCGAAATACGGATCACAGGAGATCAGTGAATTAAATACCGCCGATTATTTTGCGATGCAGCCTTTGCCTGCCGCACCCAATCCTCCCGAAGAAAATATTGATGCATCTGCATTTCGTGAGCCTGAATTTACGGAGCGCACCGTCACGGTTACGCCCACGGAGCCACAGGTTACGGAGCCAGGAGCCAGGAGAGATATTCCCCAGTTTTCGGAAGATACCATAGCGTCGTTAGAGAATGTGCTGCGCCAGGAAATGTCAGACATTGGTGATTTACAAGATATCGGGGAGCAGGATTTTTTCAGTGACAGCACGTTCTTTACAGAGCGCGCCAATGCGTGTGGGACGCCGCATCAAGCAATCTGCGGTGACAGTGGAAGCGAGACGGCGGAAGCTCTTTCGCATTCAGGAGACGATCGCGGGCACGGGGGCGTAAAAGTAGAGATTCTTCATGTGAGTACGCCGGCGCCGGAAGTTTTCACGCAAGAAGATCAGGAGACGATATCGTCTGCTGCCGGAGAAGATTTTCCTGCGTTGTCACAGCCAGCCGGTGTTAAAGAGCCTTTCCGCAAAGCGCAGTCAGGCGGTGTTGATATCACACAGGAGTCAACGAGAACGGTCGGCGGTGACGTAACGCAGAAGCCGGAAGGCACGTTCAGCACGGATGTCATGCCAGAGCCAGCAGGCACGTTCAGTACAGATGTCGTGCAGGAGCCGGCTGAAACGTTCAGCACGGATGTCGTGCAGGAGCCGGCTGGAACGTTCAGCACGGATGTCATTCCAGAACCGGCAGGAACGGTCAGTACAGATGTCGTGCAGGAGTCGGCTGAAACAGTGGAAAGAGATATAGCGCAGAAGCCGGCAGGACCAGAGGAAAGAGACATAACACATAAGCCGGCACAATCGGTTGGCGCGGATATGTCCCATAAGCCTTCTATGACAAAGCCGAGCGCTGCAGAGGATGTTCCTGTGGAGGTAATCGAGCAGGAGATCGCAGCCGTTACAGAGCCGCAGAAACCTTATGTAAAGCCCCATGTCGAGCTGCTAGCGAAGCCGTCCAAAAAGGCGGGGGACTCTCGGATGCATTTGCAGGAGACGGCGATGAAGTTGCAGCAGACGCTGAAGAATTTTGGCGTCAACATTACAATTACAAACATTAGCTGCGGTCCGTCTGTCACCCGCTATGAGTTGCAGCCGGAGAGCGGCGTAAAGGTCAGCAAAATCGTCAACCTGACAGATGATATCAAGCTCAATCTCGCGGCGGCTGATATCCGTATGGAGGCGCCAATCCCGGGCAAAGCCGCTATCGGTATCGAAGTGCCAAATAAAGAGACGGTCACCGTTTCATTCCGGGAGTTGGTAGAATCGCCGGAATTTCAGGCACACCCGTCTAAGATCGCCTTTGCCGTGGGCAAAGATATCGGCGGCAGGGTCGTGGTATCGGATATTGCGAAGATGCCGCATTTGCTGATCGCAGGTGCCACCGGTTCCGGTAAGTCCGTCTGTATCAATACGATTATTATGAGTATCTTGTATAAGGCAGACCCCAAAGAGGTAAAGCTTATTATGATAGACCCGAAGGTGGTGGAGCTGAGTATCTATAATGGGATACCGCATCTTTTGATTCCGGTGGTCACAGACCCGAAAAAGGCAGCCGGGGCCTTAAACTGGGCGGTTGCGGAGATGACGGACCGGTATAATAAGTTTGCCGCCACCGGCGTGCGCGATATGAAAGGATATAATGCCAAGGTGGACGCCCTGCCGGATGTTCCGGGACAGCAAAAGCCGGAAAAAATGTCACAGATTGTCATCATTGTCGACGAGCTGGCCGACCTTATGATGGTAGCGTCCGGTGATGTGGAGGGGGCGATCTGCCGCTTAGCCCAACTCGCAAGGGCGGCAGGAATACATCTGATTATCGCCACGCAAAGGCCGTCGGTCAACGTTATTACCGGCCTTATCAAAGCTAACATGCCAAGCCGTATCGCATTTGCCGTGACTTCGGGAATAGACTCGCGGACGATTCTCGATATGGTGGGTGCAGAGAAGCTCTTGGGGAAGGGCGATATGCTCTACAGCCCCTACGGCTCTCCCAAGCCTACCCGTGTACAGGGGGCGTTTGTCAGCGATGATGAGGTTACGCAAGTCGTAGAGTATATCAAGCAGGAAAACGGTATCGGTATTTATAACGCTGCGATTCAAGAAAAGGTCAACAGCGCCCAGGAGGCGGGCAGTGATGCCGGAAGCATAGAAGCTTCGTCCGGGGCAGGAGACGGCAGAGACCAATATTTTAGCGAAGCCGCCAATCTATTGATTGATAAGGGAAAAGGCTCGATCGGTATGCTCCAAAGGTATTTTAAGATCGGGTTTAACCGCGCGGCGCGCATTATGGACCAGTTGGAGGAGGCTGGCATCGTAGGGCCGGAGGAGGGCACAAAACCGCGGCAGGTTTTGATGTCTCCCGAGCAGTTTGAGCAGTTTAAAGAGGAATATTTGTAACGCGAAAAGAACGTTAAAGGCGTTCTGGCATAGGTTGGAACGCCGGTAAGTACAAACTTGTTATGCATGTTTTGGCATATGGAAAAATGTAGCGATGAGAGTGCGAGATTGTGGTGAATGACACAGAAAGGGAGGGTTTGTGCATGAAGAGTGATATTGAAATTGCGCAGGAAGCAAAGGTCATACCGATCACGGAGGTGGCGAAACAGCTGAATATTTCGGAAGAGGAGCTGGAATTATACGGTAGGTACAAAGCCAAACTATCCGATGAACTGATAAAACGGGTAGAAAAAAATCCAGACGGAAAATTAATTCTTGTGACGGCGATCAACCCCACACCGGCCGGAGAGGGAAAAACGACGACGAGTGTTGGTCTTGGGGAGGCATTCGGCAAGTTAAACAAAAAGGCGGTGATTGCACTGCGTGAACCTTCCCTCGGTCCCTGCTTTGGCATCAAGGGCGGCGCGGCCGGCGGCGGCTATGCGCAGGTGGTTCCGATGGAGGACTTAAACCTTCATTTTACCGGTGATTTTCACGCAATCACGGCGGCAAATAACTTGCTTGCCGCGTTGTTAGACAATCATATCCAGCAGGGAAACGAGCTTGGCATTGACCCCAGGCAGGTGGTGTGGAAGCGCTGTATGGATATGAACGACCGCACACTGCGCAATATTGTGGTGGGACTGGGCGGTAAAATGGACGGCACGGTGCGGGAAGACCACTTTATTATCACCGTGGCGTCAGAGATTATGGCTGTGCTGTGCCTTGCCGATGACATGCATGACTTAAAACGGCGTCTCGGGAAGATCATTGTTGCCTACGATTACAACGGGAAACCGGTGAGTGCAGAAGCGCTTGGCGCGACCGGTGCTATGGCAGCGCTGCTCAAAGACGCGTTAAAGCCTAATTTGATTCAGACCTTAGAGCACACGCCGGCGATCGTGCACGGAGGGCCGTTCGCCAATATCGCGCACGGCTGCAACAGTGTCCGTGCGACAAAGCTTGCACTTAAGCTTGCCGATTATGTGATCACTGAGGCAGGTTTCGGCGCCGATCTCGGTGCGGAAAAGTTCTTTGACATCAAATGCCGCAAGGCGGGACTTGTGCCGGGGGCTGTTGTTTTAGTGGCTACGGTCCGCGCGCTCAAATATAACGGCGGTGTAAAGAAAGCAGATCTGAATACGCCAAATCTGGCGGCGTTAAAAGCGGGTATTGTCAATCTGGAAAAGCACATTGAAAATTTGCAAAAATATCAGGTTCCGGTTATCGTTACCTTAAATTCTTTTGTGACCGACAGCGTGGAAGAGACTGACTTTGTGAGAGAATTTTGTCTCGCGCGCGGTTGTGAATTTGCCTTGTCCGAAGTATGGGAAAAAGGCGGCGAGGGCGGCGTAGCTCTGGCAGAGAAAGTGCTTCAGACATTGGAAACGAAAGAGAGTCATTTTAAGCCGTTGTATGAGGATTCTTTGTCCCTAGAACAAAAGATTGAGACGGTGGCGAGGGAAATCTACGGAGCGGATGGAGTGACGTATTCTGCGGCTGCGGCCAAAGAGTTAAAGCGCATTGCGGACATGGGAATGTCTGATTTCCCGGTGTGTATGGCTAAGACGCAGTATTCTTTGTCGGATGATCAGACCAAACTTGGCAGGCCAAGCGGTTTTACGGTAAATGTCCGCGAGGTTTATGTATCTGCCGGTGCAGAGTTTGTGGTGGCCGTGACGGGAGCGATCATGACGATGCCCGGGCTTGGCAAGGAGCCGGCCGCATATCACATTGATGTCAACGATGCCGGCGTGATTACAGGATTGTTTTAATTGTGCAAAAACAGGCGATGGAGATGCCGTTTAGATCGGAACAGTCTCCGTCGCAGAAATGGGGGAAATATGCAGATTATCGACGGTAAAAAGATTTCACAGGAGATAAAAGACGAGTTAAAGGAAAAAGTAGAGCGGTTAAAGCAGCAGGGAAAGGAGCCCTCTTTGGCTGTCATTCAGGTGGGAAGCGACCCGGCTTCTAGTGTGTATGTCGGAAATAAAAAGAAAGCGTGTGCGTACTGCGGCATCCGCTCTTTGGCATACGAGCTGCCGGAGGAAACGACAGAGCAGGAGCTGGTAGCCTTAATTGAAACGTTAAACACAGACGATACGGTAAATGGAATTCTGGTTCAGCTGCCTTTGCCAAAGCAAATCAATGAGGACAAAATCATTCGTGCGATTTCTCCCCAAAAAGATGTGGACGGATTTCATCCCGAGAATGTTGGAAAGCTCGTGATCGGAGAAAAGGGGTTTGTCTCCTGTACGCCGGCAGGCATTATTCAGCTGCTAAAGCGAAGCGGCGTGGATATTGCGGGAAAGCGCTGTGTTGTCATCGGGAGAAGCAATATCGTGGGCAAACCGATGGCAATTCTGATGCTGCGTGAAAACGCAACCGTTACGGTCGCACATTCTAGGACGCAGGATTTAAAAGCGGTATGTAAGGAGGCCGATATCCTGATTGTTGCAATCGGTAAGCCAAAGTTTATCACTGCGGATTATATCAAGGAAGGAGCCGTGGTAATTGATGTGGGAATTCATCGCAATGAAAACAAGAAACTTTGCGGTGATATAGACTATGAAGATGTGGCCAAACATACTTCATTTATCACGCCGGTTCCCGGCGGTGTAGGGCCTATGACGATTGCCATGTTGATGAATAATTGTGTGGAAGCGGTGGAGATGTAGTCGGTTTAACATGAAAGGATTTGTATGCAGTGTAAAAGGTGTGGAGCAGAGCTAAAACCGGGTCGCATGTACTGCTCCTCCTGTGGAAAAGAAGTTCAGATGGTGTCGGGTTACAGTGACTTGGAGGACGAATATTTGCGTCATATTTTGACAGAAAGTTCGGGAAACAGTACAACCAAGGCACGTCCGCAGGAACAGGTAAAGGAGAGTACAGGCCCTTTACATAAAAAGAGAAAAAATAATAAGATACCGATTATTGTAGTCAGTGTGTTGTTGACGGTTTTAATTATGACAGCGGCGGGGATTAAGCTATATGTGAATTACCAGAATGAACATTCTTATGAATATCAGCTCGACATGGCCAATGAGCATATGACGGCGGGGAAATATGCAAAAGCGCTGGAATATTATCAAAATGCACTGGTCCTAGAGCCGCAGGACGTCAAGGCCCGCCTTGCCATGGCTAAAATCTACATGGAACAGCGGGAATATGATTACGCTGCTGTTTTGTATACGGAAGTTCTGAAGTTAGATCAGTCAAATTATGAATCCTATCAGAATCTGATTGCCATCTATGAACAAAAGCAGGACTATGCGAGTATTGCAGCTCTGTCAAAAGGAGTCACAAATGCACAGTTGCTGACCCTTTTTGCGGACTATATCGTGGAACCGCCGGTGATCTCTCCGGTGGCTGACACATATGATGATTTTATCAATGTGGGCATCTATTCACTGGAAGAAGAAAAGGTTTATTATACCTTAGACGGCAGTGACCCGACGGGAGATAATGCCGTACTCTACACGGAGGAAGACGGGATACCACTCGAAAAAAACGGCACTTATACGGTCAAAGCGGTCTGTAGAAATGAAAAAGGAATCAACAGCAGCGTGGTGGAGTCTGTCTTCGTGATAAAGCTCAGCGCGCCGGGGTATGCAAAGGTCGTACCGGACGGCGGCAGAATTGAACAGGAGACACAGGTAGTGATCACTGCCGAGCCAGGATGCAGCATTTACTATACTTGGGACGGTACACAGCCGGATAAGAACTCGGCCAAATATCTCTCCCCGCTCGATATCCCGTCCGGCAATAATATTTTGTCTGTGCTTGTTGTGAACAACAAAACCGGGCTTGACAGCGGCGTTTATCGAGCAAATTTTATTTATTATCCGTAATATAAAAAAGCGAAAGCGAGTGAAAAGGAACCGGTTTGTAGAAAATTATATCGGATGATCAAATAGGCACAAGCGAAAGGATATTGATTTATGGGAACATTTCATGTGGAACTGATAAAGACGGTGGACGATAGTTATGATATCGAGGTCGGTTATGAACTCGCAGGACAGTTGATAGCAGATTTGAAAAACGGATTGGTCGGCAAGATCAACAAATTTGCCGTTGTCACAGACAGTACCGTGGAGAAACTTTATGCGAAAGCTATATTCGACCAGCTCATTGGTGCCGGATATCAGGCGGAGCTGTTTGCATTTGAGGCGGGTGAAAAGCAAAAAACACGACAGACCAAAGAGCGGATCGAGGACGCCATGTTGGAAAAAGGGTTTCGCAGAGACTGCTGTATCCTTGCAGTCGGCGGCGGTGTGGTGACAGATCTGGCCGGTTTTGTGGCCGGCACTTTTGGGCGCGGTGTTCCGTTTATCAATTATGCAACGACCCTGCTGGCCGCGGCGGACGCGTCAGTCGGCGGCAAGACGGCGGTTGACACGCCGTTGGCGACAAATCTGATCGGCCTGTTTAACCAGCCAAGGAAAGTGTATCTTGACATTGCAACCTGGAAAACGCTGCCCAGGCGGCAGATTGCCAGCGGGCTGGCCGAGACGATCAAACATGCTTGCTTGGCAAGCGCCGAACTGTTTGCCTATCTGGACGCACATCTGGATGAGATCTTTTGTATTGAGGAAGAGCCCTGTCAATATATTGCAAATCAAAATTGCAGAATCAAATATGAAGTTGTGATGAAAGACGAACGTGAGAGCGGGCTGCGCGAGATTTTAAATCTCGGCCACACGGTTGGCCGGGCAATCGAGACGGTGAGTGATTATCGGCTGCTTCACGGCGAAGCGTTGTCCATCGGCTTAACAGCGGAAGTAAACTTGGCGTACAGGCTTGGCTATGTCTCTAAACCCCAGCGCAAACAAGTGATCGCACTGCTGGAGAAAGCCGGCCTGCCGACAGAAATACCGGATTATATCGACAGGGAGGCATTGGTAAAGAAACTGTATACGGACAAAAAGGTTAAAAACGGCCAGCTAAGATTTGTGATTCAAAAAGGCATCGGCAGTGTTGTGGAATTTGCTGACGGGGTGTATGCGACACCGATTGAGGAAGCGGTGGCGCGAGAAATCATATTAGCGATGTAGCGATCGAAAAGATGATGTAAAACCGGCGGGAGGAGCAGCTTAGTGTGAAAAATAAATTTTTCACACGCAAATTTGTGCCTGCGGCCCAAAGTTTGCATGTTGAGAGAAAGGTATGGTTATTTTTGTGAAAATATCTGTTATATGTGTAGGGAAAATAAAGGAACAGTATTACCGGGACGCCATCGCCGAGTACAGCAAACGCTTAAGCCGCTATTGTAAACTGGATATTGTGGAGGTGGCGGACGAAAAAACGCCGGAACATGCCAGTGAGACAGTCGTGCAAATGATTAAAGAAAAAGAGGGCGGGCGGGTAAGGAAGTATTTGAGAGAAGACGCCTATATCATTGCACTGGATATTGACGGGAAGATGCTGGATTCTGTGGAGTTATCCGAACAAATTGAGCAGCTTGGCAACCGATCAGTCGCCCATATTATATTTTTGATTGGCGGGTCTTTGGGGATGCAGGAGGAATTGCTGCGACAGGCGGATATGAGACTTAGCTTTTCTAAAATGACATTCCCGCATCAGTTGATGCGGGTAATTTTGTTAGAACAAATATACCGTGCCTACCGCATCGCTAATCATGAACCATATCATAAGTAAAGGCGAAAGGGAACGGATGTTCTTGGAAATAAAAGAGAATAAGAGT
The DNA here is from genome assembly GCA_910584215.1 of uncultured Roseburia sp. Lineage (GTDB taxonomy): Bacteria > Bacillota > Clostridia > Lachnospirales > Lachnospiraceae > Roseburia. The sequence continues at coordinate 18,382 of CAJTYI010000018.1, forward strand.
TGTGTTTTTAACCCCATGGGAATTTGAGGCTTCCATGGGGTTTTTAAATTTTATTCAGTTCTAGATACTTTATATTCAGGATTTATCTGGTAAGAACAGAAAGGTTCTGTTCCAGGAAGTCCGAAGCAGTATGAACGGCCTGAGAAGCCAGGATTTTACGGAAACCTGCAGGGCTTGGAAAAATACCATGCTGTCAAGGATGCTCCAGGTCAAGGAAAGCTTTTGGTTGAACGGCTGTATAGTGGCAGAGGAGGCAGTTTTGGGTTATACTGTGGCTACCCGGAGGATGAAAGCATACTCATTTACAACAAAGAATGGGAAAAATGTGCCGCAGGTTATCCAGCAGGGGAACTGGGTGAAGCAGTGGGGCTTTGAGATTGGCTGCAGCGTATCTGTGGAGTGTTACCAGAATAAGCTGGTTATTTTAAAAGACTGAAAAAATATTATGTTCTGTTCGTATGAAATATGATAAAATACCAGTAAAGGCAGGAGGTGAGGCCATGAATACAGATACTACCATAGCGAAAAACATCCGTGTGGCTGATGAGAAAGCCAGTTATGATGCGGCCTGCAAGCGGCTGCTTTCGGAAAAGATTATTCTGGCATGGTTATCCGCTGATAAAGAGGGGAATCTATTACTGCAGCCGGATGATTTCCGCCCAATATGGAACAGAGTTTACAAATTCCCACTATGAGAATATCAAAAAAGTATACAGCATATGGATTTGCATGAATCCACCAAAGAACCGTGAAAACAGCATTACCCGTTATTACATTGCGGAAGAAAATCTGGTGGGCAGTGTAAAGGAACGAAAAGCGGATTATGATTTGATGGCGGCTGTCATGATCTGTCTTGGAAAAGAGGGAGATTCGGGTACGGATTTATTGAAACTGTTGAATGTGCTTCTGTCCACGGAAACAGGTTCACAGGATAAGTGCCAGATACTGGAGGAAGATTTTCATATTAAAATGACTTTAGCCTTGGAAAGTGAGGTGTCGCTTATGTGTAATTTAAGTAAGGGTGTGGAGGAGAAAGGAATTCAAAAGGGAATTGATAAAGGAATAACAGCTATGATTTTAACACTGAAAGAGCTACAAATATCAAGTGACGTTATTCTGAAACAAATCTGTGAAAAGTTTGGTCTGACAGAAGAAACAGCAGAAACTTACTTGAAAGAAATATGTTAAATATTTCAGACAGAGCATTTTTGTGTTCCGTCCGTAATAATATTACGAGATTTTTCGCACTTAGGTATGTACCATATGTAAGGGCGAAAATCTGGATGCTGTCAGGCAGCAAGCGCGCCGTACCACAAGTAAAGGTAATAAAAAGTACAGTGCTGTAAAAAATCTGACAGATTTTGCTGATAGAAAAAAGTAGGGGGAATCTATGTTTAAAGCAGTTGTATTTGATATTGGACAGACATTGGTCGATTATAGGAAACCGATGAACTGGTCTAAACTGTACAAACCGGCGTTTGAGCAAATAGCAGAAAAATATAATTATAGTTTCTCAGAAGCACATTATCAAAATGCTGTCAAAGTGCTTACAAAGTACAATACGAGGATAAATCCCAGGGATTATGAGGTTTCTTCTGTGCACATTTTTACGGAATTATTACATGTCATGGACATAGATTTAGATGATCTGGAGCGAGTGAAAGAAAGTTTTTATGCGTATTTCAGGCAGGACAGTTCTTTGTTTTATGATGTCAAACAAACGCTAAAAACGCTTTCACAAAAAGCAATAAAGCTGGGCACCTTATCAGATGTAGCATATGGTATGGATAATAGTTATGCATTGGAGGATATAGAGCCGGTAATAAAATATATAGATTATCCTTTTACATCTAATGATACCGGGTATAGGAAATCATGCACAAAAGGATTGGAGATCATGAGTGAAAAAATGCAGACTGACATATCGAATATCGTGTTTGTAGGCGATGAGAAAAAAGACATGGTCTGTGCCAGAGATGCCGGCGCATATGCGGTTCTTATCAATAGGGAATCTACAATAAAGAATTATGGCCAGGCGCAAACAATACATACTTTAACAGAGCTGTTTCCGATATTTGATATAGATCTATAGTCCGGGCGAACGTTTTAACCCCATGGGTATTTGTAGCTTCCCTGTATATAGAGAAGCCGGAAGCTAAGACGATTCAAAGGAGGATATTAGACTGAAAAAGACAGTTATCTGTATAGAGGCGCTTTTGCTGATGCTGGCGTTTGGAAATATAGTGACGGCTTATGCACGGGGAAATGACAGTATTGTGATCGCCGTTGGACAGGAGGTTCCCACGGATGACGGGCAGCCGCAGGGATACGGTTTTCCGTCTGGGTATCAGGAGAATGCGGTACAGTTTGTCACCGACGATGGAGTAGCGCTTTGCGGTTATGTCCTGGGTACAGGCAGCAGGGGAATTACCCTTGCACATGCGAGAGGATGGGGGCTTAAGAGCTGGCTTCCCTTTGGAGAACGTCTGGCTAAGGCAGGGTATCAGGTGATCTTGTGGGAGTTCCGTGATACGGCACCTTCTGGTTCGTCAGCAGATGGAATGGGCCAGAGATGGGATTTGGATGTGTTGGCGGCTGCCCAGGTATTGCGTGAACGGGGCGTGACGGAGATTATTGCCATGGGAGCGTCATATGGAGGAACAGCCACAGTAGTTGCCGCGGCAGAGATTCCAGAATTAGCGGGAGTGGTAATCCTTTCTGCACCGGCGTATGACATGGAGATAGATGCGATAAGCGCCATAGAATCTGTCACTGCACCGGCTTTTTTTGCTGTTTCCAAGGAAGACTGGCAGAATGTTCCCGGTGTTTATCAGGCGCATGTAGAGTCTCTTTATGAAGCATGTGGGTCTGACCGAAAGGAAATTCATATCATAGAAGGTTTAGACCACGGAACGGATATGATTACAGTTCCGCCGGAGGGAGAGTTAGGGTATGCGGTTTTGCCGCGGACGCAGGAGCAGCGGAAAGCGCGGGAAAATCTGGCCGATGAGCTGATGAGGTTCGTCAATGAGACTTTTGGGCAGGAGCCGACGGCGGATGTGCCGGAGGAATCTAAGAAAGACGAAGTATCAGGGATATCAGGACAAATCGATGATCAGGGTGATGTACCGCAACCAGCAATCGCCTCAGAAGCGGATCGCGATGACGAAGGACAGTCTGGCGCTCTAAGTTCCAATCCATGGGTTATAGTTGGCGGAACTGGCGTTTTGGCGCTGCTGATTTTTTTGACAGCCATTATCCGCAGAAGACATTTGGCCGATCACTAGTACAACGAATTATCAACTAAACCAACAATACCTAATATCACACAATTCAGAAGTTGGAGGTGTATAGTTTATGAAAAAAATAATTACAACGAGCTTGCTGATAGTCCTGTTGCTCAGCCTTTTGGGATGTTCTCAAAAGGAACCGTCAGTGGTAAAAACATATGAAGTGACTGATATAGAAAGCATGAACGAAAATGAGAATGATCAAGACCTGATAACAATGGTTGAGTATTATGAAATGAGCGACGGCACTTGGAGAGTAGATGGTTATACCTATCAATACCGGTTAGAAATTACCGGAAGAATGAATCATGCAGCGAAAGACAGCACGTTTGTCTTCTTAAGTAATATAGAAAATATTACGTTTGAACAGGCCTGGAAAGCATCTGGATTTAGCAGTAATATGGACGACTATTTCAAAAAAGAAGATGCAGCATTTGTGGCTTTGAAATAGTCATAAGCCATAAAGAAAAAATCATACAGATAGCATTCCTTTGCCTTGCATAGGAAATAATTATTCTGCGCCAATGTATCAGAAAGTAATGATTCGTGATACTAGAACCCGAACGATTCATACGTTCAAACGGATATATAATGAGAAGCATGGTCTAGTGAAAACAGTGTAGAGGAGGATGGATATGATTCAATTTGATGCGGATTATCAGTTGCTTGCGGATATGTATGAAGATGAATATTTTCCCGATTTTCTGGTAGATAAAGTTAAGGCGTTGCTGCAGGATGTGATTGCCATATTAGAGACTGGTGAAAAGGATTTAGAAAAAATACAGGGAATCTTTGATGAGATGACCTTGGCGATCAATGATTTGCAGGGGGAATTTGAGGACAACGACAGTGAAATAGAGACCGGGGCAAGGGAGAGCATCGCCGAAACAGTAGCATATATTTTGCATTGGTTTGACATTGACATCGATGTAGAGGATGCGATTGGCGAGCGTGATTGGTAAGGAAAAATGGATACGAGAGAAAAAGGGGATCGGTTTCCGATTCATTTGTTTTGCAGTCTGATGTTTTTAAGCTTTATTCCGTTTGTATATACACTTGTTAGGACAAATTTAATTGCCGATGTTCCTTTTGCAGACGGATTAGGTATTGCAGGCCATATCGAATGGTTCGATTTGATCAATGAGACAGTACAAGCGTTTCTGATTGTACCGTTGTATGCATTATTTCACAAGTGTATAAGAGAGCCAAAGAGATTGAGAGAACGCATTTTTCAGACATTCTTGAAAGACCGGCAAAAAAGATATGCACCTATTTATATAAACATATTTTTTGATTGACTTCCTTTGCATTTTAGAGTAGTATGTTTCCTAAATCGTAACAAAGTATAGATTATTAGCCGTTGTTTGGACTGAATAAGTATTCTTGTGTGTTACATATTTATTCTATCGTGAATTTTTAAGAACTTTAACTTTTTCACGAAAGTAAGTGCGGCAATTCATCGGCAGTTGGCGCCACAGTCTCTGCTTTTTTCTGAATGGAGCAAATGCCAGAGGTTCTAAGCGTGCTTCTTTGGGGCATCTGGTTATATGTCTTTTCAGTGTTTGACAATCCGCGTACTGTCTGTCCGTCCCGGTAAAGACAGAAATCGTCGCTGTTTTCTAGTTCCCCTAGATGCCCCAGCTCACAAAGTCCCTAATGACACGCCTGCGGCAAAACTCGCTGATACCACAGTGAGATACGAAAGTTTCTGAGGCTCAAACAGTTCCCTCGGCAAAAGTTCGCATAGCGAACTTTCAAAGTTCACTCCGTGAACTTTTGGTTTGACTTCGCCGGGGCGTTAAGGGGAACACGAAACCCGCAAAATGTATTTCTGTCTTTCACCGGGCGAACTGACACAAGAGGTTGTCCAACCTTGAAAAGACGTGTATCATCACTGGATGCCCCAAAGGCATGCGTTAGCACCCCGGCGTTTTGGAGGTTTGGGCAAAAACAAGAGTACTTGCAGTTTGAATGCCGGCTGGACGCCGTTTCTACATACTGGGAATAGAAACGTATATCACTTCCCATAAGATCCCTTTGCATATTTATTCATTTGTATGTTATAAAGTTTACAAGCTAATAACCTATACCACATTACTTTTCTATCCCAGCGCTCTTTTTCCATCCCTCGTCCGTCTCCTCACTGGACGCGGTAGCCTGCGTCAATTGCAGGACGATCTCAGAAAAATACCGTTCGGGCAGCTCTTTGAGAAAATATGCCTTACTCAGTTCGGCCTCCTCGTACATATAACTGCCCCGCGCGATGGTTCCCACCTGATAAAAGCGGACATCATAGACTGTGACATCTTCTCCCATGCCGCCAACATAGGTCCCAGAAAAATGAAGCTCCGCCCCGATACCAATGGAAGTATCCTCACGGTAGAAGGTATCAAATCCCCCCGCATCCTGCACGGACCCGCGATACCAGCCAAGTGCAGTAAGTTTGCCCATCAGCGCGTAATCGCTCAGGACTTTTCCTCCGAAACGTTCCAGCCGCTTTGACTCCTCTTCCTCTTGCGTGCGATAATAAATTTGCCGCTCGAGCTGTGCGATCGGCTGCGTAATCTCATAATCTTCCAACTGCTCTCTCCACGCCGCAAGCTCCTGCTCCGGCAATTCGATCGGGTGTACCAGCCCTATTTTTCCCTGCTCCGGCAGCTCATACTCCTCTTCCTCCACGGTGTTGAAAGAACCGTCCTCCATGTAGCGGAACGTCTGCTTTAGCTCTCCGTCGCCATAGATACCCCAGATCAGGCCGATCGCGAACTGGTGCATAATCGGATTTTCGACAAACAGACGGCTCCACTGTTTTTGCTCCCAGCTTCTCTTCGACGAGAGCGCAAGCTCGAGACGCATTTTCTGGCTTGCGACAGTTGTTTTCATCTGCTTTTTCATCTCTTTAAATTCCGCATAGGATGCTTTGGCTTTCACCTCATCATCGCGCTTGCCGGGTGACGGAATATTTTTTAACTTCTTTCCGTTCTCGTCATAAACCTCAATCTCCAGCGCCGTTGTTATCGTCACCGTAAACTTGCGGGAGCCATAGTCAAAACAGCGTTCCATTTTGTCATCAAAGCCCAGATCAGGCACAATCCGGTCTTCGAGTTCATCCCGGGTGATGCCAAGCTGCTCCGCGGCGAAGTTGAGAGCATCACTTGCCGCACCTTTGACCTGCTTGAACTTAAACTTGCGTGCAATGCCGTCGACAATGAGAAGCGCCTGTGGTTTCGGGTTCAGCGCCAGCGCCTTCACTGCCTCCGAGGCAATCGCGCCGCGTGAATTGGCCGGCCACTCCTGTATCTGGTGATGCAGCTTTTGAACGATATCACTGCCGCCGTGAATGGACGCCGCGTAAAGTACCCAGCTCCGCTTCGCCGGCGCCCCGCTATCCATCCATTTATCGAAAAGCTCATTCACATAGAGCGCAAGCTCCTCCTGATTTAACAAAGCCGCCAGGGTCTTGGCATCGGGATTGACCCCGCCTTTTCCCATAGAAGCATAGCACAAAAGCAGCGCTTGCAGAAATTCCTCCTCTGCCTGGGTGCCGTCCGTTTTATGTACTTTGGAAAACGCTTCCTCGTACGCCCACGCCAGGGTGCGTTTCTTGCCGCCCGAAAGATAATTCTTCACGATATCCTGGACCGACAGCTGGCTCTCCCCGCCGCCCGACGTCTCGTTTAACATCGTCTCTAACAGGGCACGGATCTTGCCGTTTTTTTCTTTTTCCAGCGCCGCCATAAGCAGTTCCTTATCCTCCGGCTGTTTCCAGTGATCAAGAACGCGGATGGCTATCTCGCGCTCCGCCGCCTTTTTGCCGGCAAGCAGCGAAACAATATCATCATGCCATTCCTTTTTCTCGCACAGCAATTCAAACAACGTGCCCCGCACGGCCTTCGAGGTATCCGCCGTATAAGAAAGCGCCTCTGCTTTAAAAGCGTCCCCGGCTTTAGCCATCAGCGCAAGTCCCATCTGCCTTGCCTGTACGCAGCCGCCCTCACGGATAGCCTTTAAGGTCTCCTCTCTGCGGTTTTTGAGATAATGCGCAAAAATATCCTTGGTGTATTGTAAGATCTGCTCCTGCCACTTGTCGTTATAAGTGGTGTCTAACATCAAACGGATGGCGACGATCTGATGCATCAAATCCATCTTTTCTTCCTCAAAACATCGGTAGACCTTCTCGATCTCCTCCCTGGCAATGTCGCGCTGATTGCCCCAGATAAAGTAGCTGCCGGTCTACTGTATCAGCATCATACAGACGCAGCGGCTGTAAAACCCACTGTCATGGTAGTTCCTGTCGTACTCCTCCACGGCTTTTCTCTTGATCCTGCCCGAATTCCAGGAATAATCCATGACAATAAGATCATTGTGCCCATAGAGTGCCGTAAGCGGCTGTTCTCCCCGCAGATAATTTTTTGCAAGTTCGGAATGTGTGCTCGTTGGCACCAGCAGGTCGATGGTCTTTTCTTTCTGGCGGCCGCCGTCCGTTATCATCATCTGCGTATACAATTGCGCATCCATCTCCTTAATAATGCCCCGCAGATAGGCGGCTGTCTCATATTCCGCGCCTCTATAGTAGGAGAGAAACATATCCTGGTTTTTTACAAACTGTGCCCGCAGGATATTCGCATGGTGTTTTTCCGCAGCCCAACAAATTAGGCGTTTCGCATCCATACCGAAAAGATCATCAAAATTGCCGCCACGCACACTAAGATTGCTCCTGCAATCGCTCTGCACCATGGCCTCTAACGCCTCCCCGGTATCTATGGCAATGCACATCGTCACATAATTCTTTGCTATGTTGGAAAGCGTATAATTGATAAACGCACATCCGCAATAGAGCCTTGCCGCCCCGACTGTCAATCCCGAAGCGCATTTCACGGCAGACTTTAACTGGCGCAGGTCCATATTTTCCTGCTGTAACAGTTTTACAAGTCCTTTGCACTCGAGCGGAGAAATCTTCCCACCGGTCAGCTGCAATAGACTATCAAGAAGAAGTGTCTCGTACTCTGCCAAAAGCGGTTCATCCCCGCTTGCCACAGGCAGCGTCCTGCTCTCAAGCAAATAGTATGCGCCGCTTCCTTTGGGATGCATTTCGTTGGGATACGCATACAGAAAATACAACGCACACAGAAGAAGCCTTACTTTCTTATCTGTCTTTCCACAATTTTCCAGCGCCGCTTTTATCGTCGCCGTATCCTTTTTGGCGATCTGCCAGAGATTACTCAGCCAGGTTTGATTCATATGCCAGTGATTGCCAACGATCTCGGCGGCTTCAACAGCCAACAGCCTGCCTCTGTCTACGTCAAACCCAGCTCCCTCCTTGCCCAGCGTATAATTCCAGTTGTAAATCGGCAGAAAATCGCAGCAGGTCGTTTTTCCTACTGCAAACAGTACCTCAAAAAATTTTCTGATCTCACTGGCTTTTCCCCGCTCTTTCCATTTGTGAAAAAGGCTTTCCGCCTGTGACTTTAGTTTCCTGTCCGCCGCTGAAAGGTCATAAAATCCAATCTGTTGTAACGCTTCGTCCCCGCTCTCGCCGCGCAGATAACTTTCAATGATATCGACGTCTTCTGCTTGCAGCTGCAATTTGGATATGATATCCATCATCTTTTGTAAATTGTGATCCTCTGTCCGTATCATGGCAATTCCCTCCTGTAAATATTTTGTAGATTTTATCATAAAGAAACACTGTTTGCGCATAATTCAAGATGAAAACAATTGTAAATAAGTGAAAGCCTTTCACGTATCGTTGCGTGCCGCTTTCGCACGTATCTTTAAGTACCGCTTTTGCATTTATAAATGTATGACACCGATTGCAATATTTATAACACAAAGAAGCGCTCCTATACTCGATACAAATCGAGTAGGGGAGATTTCTTCCCTACTCGCTGCGCGGGGTGCGTGCTGCAACAGCAGCTATTTTCACTTCGCACCCCTGTGCATAAAAAACGGCGTCGTTTTGAAAAGGAATTCCTTTCCTCCCGCCCACCGCTTGTTTGTACAATAGAAAACCTTGTAAATCTGCCTTTTTTCATGCTTATTTCGTTTGTTTATCATTCACGCTTCATTTCGTTTGCTTATCATTCACGCTTCATTTCGTTTGCTCATCATCCATGCTTCATTTCGTTTCATTTGCCCATTATTCAGACTTTATGTGCTGCGCTCTTAATCAAAGACATGAAAGCGCTCTCGCAGCTTCTTTTCCATCGCAGGAGCCAACCGAGCGCCCAACCAGCCAAACAATATTCCGAGCAACACGCCAGCCAACACATCCGTTGGATAATGCACATAGAGATAGAGACGGGAAAATGCGATCAGAACTGCTGCCATAAACGCTGTTATCCAGCCGCGGTTTCCGCAAAAAAGCAGGGACGATGCGGCGGCAAAGGAGGCACAGGTGTGACCAGACGGAAATGAGTAGTCAATCGGCGGCCTGACTAAAAGCTGTACCGCCGTATTTACATCATAGGGTCGTATCCGCGCCACAAGCGGTTTCAACAACAGATTACAACCGATCACTTCCAAAATAAGGCTGATCGCCATAGCCACTCCTGCCGTTCGCGTTTTTGGATACAGGAGAAGCGCCAAAGCGCAGAGAATCCACAAAATCCCGCCGTTCCCCAATTTTGTGGCAAACGGCATAAAGGCATCGAGGAAATCACTGCGCAAATATGTTTGAATATATTCCAGAATGATAAAATCTAATTTCAAAATTCCCTCTCCCACAGATCTTTGAAGTCAATTTCCCAAAAACGACAAAGTTCTTTCTCCATTTCCTGAATATATCCAAATTATATTCCAACATACCGGGCAAGTCAATCGCCCTGCAATGGAAACAGACACATAGGAGCAATCTAACAATCATTTTTTACATTACTTTTTCTTCATAATAAGCAAATGCGGCATCATGGGCATTGCGCTCTTTCGCCAGCTCTACATAAGTACAGGCCATGGCAAATGCCCGTAAAAGGGCGCTCTCTTCCCCCTGCATCTGATGTCTGCCTGCACGATACCGCTCCAATAGCTGCGACAGCAGTTGTGAAAAGCACTCCATCCCGTAATCGCTCGCTTTAGCCAAAAGCCGTTCCAATTCCCGCTCTAGGCTCTCCGATACCGTCGATAATCCCCCTTGGTAGAGATCCTCCAACAACTGTGACGCTTCCTCCAATATTTCTCCCACCGCTTCTTCTTTTTTCATGCCGCCTCCTGCTCATCCTCCTCCATACTCTCTAAAATCGCCCGCATCTTTTCTTTGATAATTCTCGTATTTTCTCCCGCCTGTATCGATAATACGCCTTCGATCGTCACCTCCATGACAAGCTGCTCCTGCCCGCTCTTTTTCTCCAGCTTGCCCGCAACCGGAATACAAATCCAATTCGCCACCACGGAGCCGTAGAGCGTGGTAATCAGCGCCAGCGACATGCCCGCACCGATACCGCTTGGGTCGGTTCCCATGACTTTCATCATATTGATCAGCCCCAGCAGTGTGCCCACCATGCCCCATGCCGGCGCATAGGCGCCCAAATCTGACCAAAAACGAATCCTCTTTTTGTCGCGTTCGGCTTTATGAATCAACTCATTTTCCATAATATCTTTGACAAGCTCCGGGTCCGAACCATCCACAATCAGGCGAATGCCTTTCGACAAAAAAGTATCTTCTATGGAGGCTGCATATTCCTCCAAGCTCAAAAGACCCTCGCGCCTTGCCAAATCAGCCATCTTAATCAATTGCTCGCAGGCGTACTCGGTCGTGACCTCGGATGAGCGGTAGGCGTATAAAATACTTCCGAGTCCGTCCAGATAATCTTTCAGTGAGTCGGCGGTCGCCAGCACGGCAAACAGCGAACCCCCGAGCGTCACAATCAGTGACGGTATGTGGATAAAGTTCATAATTGTCCCTATACCGCCATTGGTCGCAATCCCAAAAATGATTGCAAAAAAGCAAAGACAAAAACCCATGATTCCCGCTTGGTTCAATTTTTTCATAATATCCGTTACCTCCTTATCGCTTCTGTCGATAAAGTGTAACTGATCTTTTTCGCCCAATCAATCCACGGATTGTAGTTTTCCCTCTACACTCGGGTGAATGCCAGATCACTCCCGCCAACCGCCGGATGACTCGAAAGGTTTTTGCGAGGTTCTGCAGTCATTCTACGATATGTAGAGTACACTCTACCGCAGCGTTACCCGTTTTTTTGCAATAGCTCCAACCTGTTCCTCACGGGGAGTAAAAGCAGCATCATACAAAAACTGTAGAACACACTGATGATGGACACCGCCAAATTCACGCCGATCCGTTCCGGTTCTCCCAAGCTGCCCAAAGTTGTCACTATTCCGATCACAAAACAGATGCCTCCCGCCACAAAAGCGGCGCTATATGCCAGCTTAACAGCCATAAGCGCCAGAGCCGTCTCGTTCTCTTTGGCCTGATACTTTCTGGAAAAGGCAATCCGAAACGCCTGCAAAAACGGATACAGAGATTTTGCAGTAACCAGAACCAGCAGCACAATACCCATAATCATCAGCAACGAGGGAAAATCTATAAAATTAACAAAGCTATTGCTGTCCGCACTGCCAACCATCTGCATAATCCACATCAAAAATACCACCAGCAATGCCTCGCCGATCAGACTGACGACATTATTCTTCTTTTCCCGTTTCCTGACCTCCTCCGTCCGCAATAGAAGGTTCTGCACATTTTCCTCTGATTTGGCATTATAATCCGTTTTAGGCAGAATCTCACCCGCTAGCAATTCATTAACATCAATTTGAAGAACCCTGCACAGTGGCAGCATAAGCGTGTGATCCGGCAGCCCTTTGCCACATTCCCATTTAGATACCGTCTTATCGCTGATGCCTAGTTTTTCCGCTATATCTTTCTGCGTGAAGCCGAGTTTCTTTCTCATTTCCGCTATAAATCTGCCTATTTTTATCTGATCCATCTTAATCTCCATTCCAAAGCTTCGCAAAATTTTTGCGCTCCCACAGAGCCAGTGGGTACATGCGAATCCGACTCTCTTTCACATATATTTTTCCTAAAAATACATAGGGCTGTCCCTGCCGCAGACGTTCCAGATAACGTATGGTTCCCTCTTCCTCCCTGGAATATCTGATTTCGATGATAATTTCCCTCTTTTGGCTATCATATAAAGGCATTGTAAGCCTCTGGCTCTTGTCTGTAAACACGGCTGGTCCAATGATTTCCGGCGCCAAAAATATCGGATTTGCGGCTCTGTTTTGTTCTCCTAACTGCTCTAAGAACAGCTTTGCGAAATCGGTATAATACCACGGCTCCACCAGCTCTGCCGTCAAATCCGCCCGCCCCTGCACCTCGCCTTTTGTGTCCTGGCTCATAGACAGTCTCCCCTGTGATTCGCACTTCGCGCCCGTAAGCTTAAGGCGTACTTTGGAGAGCTCCTCAAAAGAGATCGGCAGATTCCAGGGCGCCTTGGCCTTGCCTGCGCTTCCCCGCCTGACAGGACTGTCATAAAAGGTAGGGCGCAGATGCGTGTAGGTATACCACTTTTTGGTGCTGTACTCTAAAAAATACACCGTGATACCAGCATAACCGCCGGCCCCCGTAAATACCTCCTCCGTCACACCGGCCAGCTCCAAATCCCCAACCGGCAGGTAGTCGGCGCGGAATTCACCGCCGAAAAGCTCGATCTGTTCCTGCGATTTGACCTGGCGAAGCTGCTCTGTCTTTTGATAGAGACGCACCGTCCGAGAGACCAGCTCCCAGCACTTGATCGAGGCCGCCCGCTTAAAGTATCTGTCATATGCGCCCGCAAGCGCACGGAACTCATTTTCCATGCGTGGAAGCTGTGTGTTATGGCTTATAGCCGCAAGCCGCTCGAGCGCATCCACCGTATCGGAGGACATGCGGGAGAGGCCGGACGCCGCCATCTCACAAAATACTTTCTGCATCGCTTCCGCAGCCTGTTTGGCCTGCTCCACCAAAAGTTCCGGCGTACCGGCGCCATCCGCTTTGTTTTCCCACTCACACAGCCGCTGCCTAAGCATATCTTCCGTCAAACTGCCCTGCGCCAGCTGACACCATAAGATAGCGGAAGCCTTATGGCTGCAAAGCTCCTTTTTGTGGCAGGTACAGGCAGCATATGCAATCGGAGAGATCAGTTTTACCGTCTCTTTCATACCCGGAAGCGTTACCGTCAACACCTGTTCCCCGGAAATCACGGAGTGCAGACCACTTCGTTTTTGCTGTAACAGAGCGCGCATCTTTTTTGTTCCCAGCACACGCCGAAGCTCTGCGAGGGGATAGGACGCAATCTCGTCCCACACGGGCGCCGCGTTTCGCTTCGGCACTGTTTCCGCTGTCGCCAGCTCCTGGCCGGAACTCTCCCCTGCGGCCGCTTTCTCTTCTTTCTGTCCTGATGGTTTTTGACTCTCTTTCGGGGCTTCCTTCTCTTCTTTCTGTCCTGATGCTTTTTGACTCTCTTCCGGGGCTTCCTGCTCTTCTTTCTGTCCTGATGCTTTTTGACTCTCTTTCGGGACTTCCTTCTGTTCTTTCTGCCCTGATACTTTTTGACGCTTTTTCAGGGCTTCCTGCTCTTCTTTCTGTCCTGATTCCTCCAGAGTCTTGTCAGCGGCCGTTTGCTCTTTCTCTTCCAAGCGTCCGGACATCTCCTGCCTTTTTTTCTTGGGCGCTCGCTCTTCCCCGTTTGGAGCTTCCCCCTCTTTCTCATGTTCCTCCGCAGCTATGACCGACACACCCGTCCTGACGGCAGCCACTTCCCGCGCGGCCAGAATCCCCAAGATGATATGACGGCACATGCTTCTGGACGGACAGCTGCATCTGCTTTCCGCCAAAGGCTCCACAAGCGTCACCTGCTCATCTCCGATCTGCCACACAAGCTGCGGGCCATCCGTATCCTCAGACAAAAGCTTTACATCGGCGGTCTCTTTATCCTTGTACGCCCGTTTTACAATTCCTTTATTGGCAAGCGCAGTCAAATACTCGTCGCTCACCGCCTCCAAACATTCACTCCAACGGCTCATTGCATCACTTTCCCCATAAAATCTGCCAGTTTTCCGGGCGTCATAGCCCCCACCGACGCGCCCATCTGTGCCAGCGTGGCCGCGACATTCTTGTTGTAATTCGGGTTCGCTTCCAGGTCAAGCGCAGTTAAGGCAACGAATCTGGCTCCGCTCTCGATGATCGTTCTGCACACAGCATACAGCCTTCCCAGACTGCCGCCCTCATATAAATCTGAGACCAGCACCACCATCGTGCGGTGCGGATTGTCGATCAAGCTTTCACAATATGCAAGTGCGCCGCCGATATCCGTACCGCCTCCAAGTTGTACGCTCATCAAGGTCTCCACAGCATCCTCCACATAGCCGCTCAAATCAACGACCTGCGTATCAAAAATAACCAACTTGGTATCTAACATCGGCATTTTGGCAAAAATACCTGCCATGATGGCGCTGTGAATCACGGAATCGAGCATCGATCCACTCTCATCTACACAGAGTATCACCCGCCACTGATGGTATTTTTTCACTCTTGCATGAAAAAACACGCGCTTTAACAAGAGCTGCCGATGTTCGATATCATAGTTTTCCAGATTCCGGCGAATCGTCTTTTTGATATCCAGATTTCGCGCAGACTGCACAGGACTCGACATTGTCTTGTCCAGACGCCCCAAAAAGGACTGGCGGATATCCTGCCTGAGCTTCTCGGCCAGCTCCGCGGCCACTTTGCGCACAATCTCACGCGCCATGGACAGCACCTCTCCGCGCATCATGTGTTTCAGTCCGAGTATCGTTTTCAAAAGCTCCCTATTTGGCTCCAAACGCCCCAAAACTTCTGGGTCAGTCAAGAGTTCTGTCATCTGATATTTGTCCAGCGCATGGCGCTCCATGATCTCGGCCGTCTCCTTTGGAAACAGCTTTTTCATCTTCGCAAGCCACTTTGGCACGGTAATATGGGAACCCTCTCTCCCGCCGGAACGACTGCGCACTTCCTGTTCCTCCCCGTATTCCCTCGAGTAGAGAAAGTCAAGCACCTCCTCCATCTCCATAAAATTGATCTCATTTCCCGAAAACGAAATCTGACTGTCCGCATATTTTCCCAAAACCAACCGCCAGCGGTTCAATACTTCGTGGTCGTCGGCCTTCTCTGCGGCCTCTTTTTCGCTCCGGTGTTCTGGCCTTGTCTTTTCTTTCCGCATCTGATCTGGATTTGTCATATTCCCTCTCATTCCGCCGCGTTTGCTTCTCCCAGCCGCTGTCCCGCATTTTCATCTAACTCAAATTGCTGTTTCACATTTTCATCTAACTCAATTTGTCGTCTCGCTTACTCAGTCAAATCGCGATTGGCGTCTTGCTTACTCTTCCAACCCAAAATCGTTGTCCCGTATACTCATTCAACTTGCAATTGGCGTCTCGCTTGCTCATTCAAATCGCGATTGGCGTCTTGCTTACTCATTCAAATCGCGATTGTCTTCTCGCACACTCATTCAAATCGCGATTGTCTTCTCGCTTGCTCATTCAAATCGCGATTGTCTTCTTGCATACTCATTCAAATCGCAATTGTCTTCTCGCTTGCTCATTCAAATCGCGATTGTCTTCTCGCATATTCATTCAAATCGCGATTGTCTTCTCGCTTACTCATTCAAATCGCGATTGTCGTCTTGCATATTCATTATAAATCGCGATTGGCGTCTCGCTTACTCAGTCAAATCGCAATTGGCGTCTCGCTTACTCTTCCAACTCACAATTGCTTTCTCACATACTCATCCAATTGTCTGCCATAGGCGTACCAGTCCGCCGGCACACCTTCCTGCCCTGTCACCTGTGCGCCCTCTTTGCCGTGGATGCCTGCCGCCAGCTGTGCAATCCTGTCGATCTCTCCCGGTGTAAAATAGGTAAAGGCCATGCGCAGTTCCGGCAGTATTTTCATAAATGCCTCCCCGGTGACCTCCCCAAAGAACCCGTCGAGCAGTTCCAAAAACGTCCGGCTGCTAAAGATAATATCCTTGGCAGCAAAAAACAGGCCGTGGAAAAACCCCGCCACTTTTTTTATTTGCTCTGTCGTTCCCATCAGATATCCCCGCGCCGCATATTCGATTTCTCGTGCGCTCTTTCTGCCGCATCCGTACAGGATTCCCTGAGCACACCCAAAAAATCCTGGATGCACATCCTGTCGTTCCCCGGCGCCGACAAGCACGCGCAAGTACTCCTCCTTAAGCCCCGCCAGCTCCCGCGCGCTCCCAAACGTCTGATACAGTAACTTGAGCGCCTCCATACATTCCGGGGCATTCTCCTCTTTTACCGCCGCCATCGAGGGCAGCAGCAAAACCATTTTTCTACAGCAGCTCTCTAACAACGGTTCTATCACCAGATTGGACTGATAGAGTTCCCGCAGCTGCTGCAATTTGCGCAATAGCTTTAGTGCGCCTGTGAGAGCAAAAAAATCAGTTTCACACACAAGCACCTTGTGCATTTTTTCATAGACTGCGTCTAATTGTTCCCGCAGGTCCATCTCAAATACCTGGGATAACAGCAGCGCACACGCCCCGGCATCTTTTTCTTTTTTCAGCGACGACCGCACCATGCCGACCGCCGCTTCCTCCACGGTAGCCCCATAGACAGAAGCGTCGATCAAAGCCGCCTCCACACCGGCGCTCCACTTATATTTCCAAATCTCGCGCATTAGATTGCGGTCAGTTCCCCGTTGAAGATTCGGCCCTCTCAGACGTCTGGCATACGTCGCACCCAAAAAATTCAGCCGATGAAAAAAGGCACTCTGCTGACGGTGTTTTTTCTTTGCAAAAATAGAAAGCGTCACTTCCCCCGCCAGGGTGGTCGACACTTTTAATTTATAACGCTTACACTGCTCCCTGAAATCATGCAGAATCGGCGGCACTTTGGCATCACGGCACAGCTCCCCCATGGCATCGCCCGTCATCTGCTTTTGCAAAATCCGCATCGGCGTATCGGATGCGATGTTGTATTCGCCTTTTACAAAGGACGACAGCACGGCGTCAATCAACTCATAAGCGCCTGGTTCCTGCTTCCCGCGCAGCTGCGCAAGCCCCCGCGCCATCGCGTCCGCACAGATTTCGTCATAGGTGGAAATCATCCCCTCCTTTTTTCTGGTCTCTTTGCCGGATGCAACGATAAACCAAAGCGCCGTCTCCTCGTAGGGTCTGTCCGAGCTCTTTAGCTTTTCCCATATTTTCTGATAATAACCCGGATACGGCATCCCACTGGCATATCCGTTTAAGGCATCCGCGGCCTCCATGGAGTAGGACATCAAATAGACGCCTTGACGCTCTTTCGGAATCCGCGTGCCCGCCATCCGCTCCAGCTCATTCTCGATCGCATCGGCTTCCTGCCAAAGGTCCTTAGCCAAGGCCGGCGTGTGAAATCCCCCGGTGATCACAAACAGACAAGCTCTCCCGTCAGCATCACCGCCCTCACGCCGCAGGGATTTGGCCTCCCGCAAAATCTGACCGCGCATATATAGTTCCCGGGCAAGCGTACCGTCCTCTTTCATCTCCCGTGCGGCTGTATTTTCGCGTGCCAGCTTACAGTACAGCAAAAGGCTCTCAAACCACGCCTCGCTGTCCATGGAATATCCGTTGACTTCAAAATATTTTTCCCAGAATTGGTCAAACGATTGCAGACCGCTTTTTTCACACAATGCTTTTATATACTCATTCTGCGACAGCAGATAATCGTCATTATAATTATTTTTTTCCTTTTTACTGCGCAGCCCTGCCCCGGCTTTCGATGCAGCCAGAATATCTCCGTATGGCAGATCGATAAACGCACAGGGAATATCAAGCGCGGCTCCCATGCGCAGCGCCACAAGCTCCGGCGAATAATCGAGAAACGGATAATAACACTTATACTGCTCCCTGTCATCGGATATTCTGCCCTGTGCATCGTCATAGGAATAGTACACCGCAAACGGCGCCCGCGTCTCCCCGTGCACCATCACCGGCAGCAGTTCGTTGGCGTTTTGCGGTCCCTCCACCAGTATTTTGGCCGGACGAAACTTCTCTATCATCTGACTGACATGAAACGCGCAGGCCGGGCTATGATGGCGAACCGGCAAAAAAATTATTTCAGCCATTTCCTCGCTTCGTAATATTCTCTCCATTTTCCGCCCTCTCTGCCGCTTTTTTCCCGGATTACCGTATTAAAATAGTCTCTGACTTTCTGCAGATCATCCCTGTTTTCTTTCGATATGGCGCCCACCAGATTTTGCACCAGCGCATCCACGCGAACCTGTCCGTCACCGTAATAATATCCGCCAATCATTGTCTGGTAATAGACGGACACAGCCTCCGCGGTGCTCATGACACAAGAAGGCGTATCAATCCGGCTTCCGGTATCGGCAACTCCCTCCCGCAGTTCGTGGTAAGTCGACGCTAACAGTTCCACGACGTCCTCCTCCGCCTCCATGGCGATATTGCTCTCTCTCGCCAATTGGTTCACCTCATGGATGATAATCTGCTTTTCCAAGGCGGCCTCGCGCACGGGCATCACCGTCTCAAAATTAAAACGCCGTTTTAGGGCGCTGCTCATTTCATTGACGCCTTTATCTCTGGTGTTTGCCGTCCCAATCACATTAAATCCGGGCTTTGCGAAGAGGATGCCGTCGTCCCCCAGCTCCGGCACGTTCAGTACTTTATCACTCAAAACACTGATGAGACTGTCCTGTATCTCCGCAGGTGTCCTCGTAATCTCCTCAAAACGCGTCAGTACTCCCTTTTCCATGCCGACATAAAGCGGGGATGGCACAAGCGCCTCCCGGACTGGTCCCCTCGCCAACAGCAGGGCATAATTCCACGAATATTTTATCATATCCTCGGTCGTCCCCGCCGTCCCCTGCACCGTATTGGTGCTGATTCCGCTGATGGCGGCAGACAAAAGCTCCGAGAGCATCGTTTTGGCGGTTCCCGGCTCGCCGACAAGCATTAGGCCGCGGTTGCCCGCCAGCGTGACAATACACCGCTCCACAAGTGCATCATTGCCAAAATATTTCTTTTGAATGTCGTATGTCTTTCCCTCATAAGTCAGCGGCTTTTTGCTTCCCAAGATAAAGGTCCTCACCGCCTGGGGAGAAAGCTGCCAGTTTTCAGGCTTTCTCGCAGTATCATTTGCCTTTAAAGCCGCCAACTCCTGCCGATAGCGGATTTCTACCGGCGGCTTGATCAATTGTTCCTGTGCCATCTTCCTTTGCCCGTCCTTCCATCATGTTCAGACACGGTTTTTCTTCCGCGCCTGTTTATCGATATACATTCTTTCGTCTGCCAGTTTGAGCAGTTCCCGCCAAACACTCCCCTCCACCGGAAATACGGCTGCACCCATGGAAAAGCGAACCGGAACTATGGTGCCATCCGTCAAAGTGACAGACGCCTCTTCCTGCAAAGCGCAAAGCCGTGTTAAGCATCGTTTTACCTCTTCAGGCGTGCTCAATCCGCCAAAATAAATCGCAAATTCATCGCCTCCCAAGCGCGCCGTGATCTGTCCGGGCGCATGAAAATTTCTTAAGGTATCCGCCACCCCGCACAGATAACGGTCCCCGTTTTGATGCCCGTAGGTATCGTTGGTTTTTTTCAGGTCATCCGAATCCACCATCACGACTGCTCCACACTCGGGCAAATCGGCCCCGGAAAACAATTTATCGAGCTGACTGTAAAAAGAGCGTCGGCTGTAGAGCTTCGTCAAAACATCCTGCCCGAGTTCCTGCTCCAACGCCTGTTTCTCCCTGATATCGGCAGTGCGGTCAATCAAAATCCCAAATACATTATTACCTTTTACGACGGTTTCCGCTTTAATATACCGTTTGCCCTTGCCGGCATCAAGCACATAAACGCCGTCTTCTCCGTCGAGCGGACATGCGAATAACCGTTCCATCCATTTTTCAAAAGTATCCCTCTTGCGGCAAATCAAAGCCGCGTCCTCCTCGCTAAGCCCCATGATCTCATGCACGCGGCTGGTGGCACGCACGCGTCCGACGATACCGCTGTACTCATAGATGCCAATGGGCTGCTTGGTGACCTCCAACACTTTAGAGAGTTTGTCGGTAGTCTCTAATATGCTCTCCACCATATCATTGATATGCGTGCTCAGTTCCGTAAATTCGATTGTGTTGTTCACATCGACGCGATCGTCGAGATTGCCGTCTGTGATGGTTTGCAGTTTCCGGTTGATATCTGTAATTGACTGTAGTACATTTTTGTCAAGATAGCGCGTAATACTGTAGACAACCACGGCAAATATGATAATCATATAGAACAATAACCGCAGATTGCCGCTTGTGACATTGCGGTAAAGCGCGGACAATTCATAGATACGCCCGATGATCACGGTTTCTGTCTGCTGAAACACACAGTAGACCCGGACTCCGTCAATCTTGCCGAAAAAGCCCTGTCCCCACTGTTTC
This sequence comes from uncultured Roseburia sp., assembly GCA_910584215.1. GTDB lineage: Bacteria > Bacillota > Clostridia > Lachnospirales > Lachnospiraceae > Roseburia. The sequence continues at coordinate 39,097 of CAJTYI010000018.1, forward strand.
ATTTTGTCAATGTCTAAACCGAGCTCGTAGGTTCCTCTCTCATAGAGGCTGCTGTCGGTCGTTCCCACCACGGTATTTGTCTTTGGGTCCACCGCCACCAACACGGAACCGTCATCATCTACAAATAAAGAAAATATGTAAGAAATTTCATTTTTATTTTTCTGCTGCAGTACACGCTCGGGCTCTAGGCCGATCTGGACGATCGCTGAACTGTCCTCCATCCAGACTGCCGCATACTGCATCATCTTGGCCTCAGCCGTATTAGGCTTTATATCCTGACACAACTCCATGGAGGTATCGGAAAGCATCTGAGCAAAATATCCGATCTGTTCCCCGGAATCGACCGAAAGACCAATATATTCGGGCACAGACCCCGCATAGAGGACTCCATCCCGGTCAAATATATGCAGCTCGTCGATCTCCAGGAAATTAACCATTTTCTGCATCTCGCTGGTATCGCCGATCTTGTGCTTATCCCGCATCAGCATATAGGCTGCGGCGCGCGCCCGAAGCAGACACATCCTGTTAATCTCCTCCGTCACCGTCGCAAGTTCCTTTTCGTTCTCGCGTATCACATTTTGGATTTGACGAAACATTGCGTTAGATGAGCGCACCATGTCCCTTTGCGCGGCGAACATTTGCAGAATATAATTAATGCCTAAAAATAGAATCAGGGCAATTCCAATCAACAATCCCATGCGCTTTGTGATCTTTTTCTTCATATATGCCCTCCGAAACACGGCCCATTCGCCGTGCGTAAACGCAGCATCTTAATTGCTTCATTTAATTTTATCACTTCACATAAACTGATTCAAGGTGAATTATAGTACAAAATACCCATTTTCTCCCAAGGCATCCGCCTTGATAGCCCAAAGCCAAATACGGCAATGCTGCTTTTGTATTCGATACTGTGTCTGCTATCTTCGCCCCTCACCATTAATATTATTTTACCGACATCGTATAGGTTGTTAGCTTGGAAACTTTATACCATATAAATGAATAAATATAAAAATTGGTCTTATCGGAAGTGTTATACTTTTTATTCTCAGTAGATGGGAGCGGCGTCCGGCAGGCATCCTAACTGCAGGTGCTCTTGTTTTTGCCCGAACCTCCAAAACGCCGGGGTACTAACGCATGCCTTTGGGGCAT
>CAJTYI010000019.1 GCA_910584215.1 uncultured Roseburia sp.
CCGGCAACGGCAGGCGCGGTTATTTTTGTGAGATCTATTCGCAGGAGGAGGACCGCTGGTTTGATTTTCATGAGACCTCGATACGCTGGATTGACGGCAGAGAGGTGCTGCTTTGCACTATCTACGATATTACGGACAAGAAGCAGTACGAGAAAAAGATCGAGAGGCAGGAAAATAATGACTTGTTGACGGGTCTTTATAACCGTATGCGCTGCGAACAGGATTTGGAGCGGTATATCCGCATAACGGAGGAGACCGGCGGCGAGGGGGCGCTGCTCTCGATCGACCTCGATGATTTTAAAAATATCAATGACGGGCTGGGTCATCAGTACGGGGATATTCTGTTAAAAAGTATCTCCAACAGCTTACAGCACATTGCGGGTGTGGAAAACAATTGCTACCGCATGGGCGGGGACGAATTTATCATCATCATTGCACATCAAAGCTATGATCTTTTGCAGGAGATTTTAGAGGAAATACGGCTCATGTTCACCAAGCCGTGGATGTTAAACGGCACCGATTATTATTGTACGATGAGCATGGGCGTCGTGCGCTTCCCGACCGACGGACACACGGTCGAGGACTTGATTAAAAAGGCGGATCTTGCGCTTTACGGAGCCAAATGCGCCGGAAAAAACCGTATCGAGTTTTACAATGACAGCGCAGAGTCGTCTTCCTTTAAGCGCCTTGATCTGGAAAAAAATATGCGCAATGCCACGCGCAACGCTTTTCAGGAGTTTGAGGTGTATTATCAGCCTGTGGTGGATGTGACGGGCGAAAAGAGTGTCTGTGTCGGCGCGGAGGCTTTGATTCGCTGGAACTCCAAGGAGCTTGGCTTTATCACGCCGACAGAGTTTATTCCGCTGGCGGAATATTTAGGTCTGATAAATCCCATCGGCGAATATGTGCTGCGGGAGGCGTGCAAGAGCTGTAAGCGATGGAATGATGCGGGGCATGATTACAAAATCAATGTAAATCTGTCCGTGGTGCAGCTTTTGCAGAATGATATCGTGGACAAGGTGCGCATTGCCCTGGAGGAAACGCAGATTGTGCCGAAAAATCTGACGCTCGAGGTCACGGAAAGTCTGGCAGTAAACGATATGAACCGTATGAAAATGATTCTTGGGGAGATCAAGGCGCTGGGGGTAGGGGTGGCGCTCGATGACTTTGGCACGGGTTATTCTTCGCTCAACCATATCCGTGAAATGCCGATCGATATCATAAAGATCGACCGTTGCTTTATCATTGACATCGGCAAGGACGATTTTTCCGACGCTTTCGTGCGCATGGTGGCGGAGCTGGCCAATGCCATTTGCGTCAGAGTCTGTGTGGAGGGCGTGGAAACATCCGAACAGCTTGAGGCGCTTTTGCGCACCAAAATACATCTGATACAGGGGTACTATTTTGGCAGACCCATGCCGTTAGCAGATTTTGAAGAGCAATATATAAAAAATTGTTAAAATTGAATAAAAGAGTTGTAAATAATCAGTATATTTAGTAAAATATAACCATGTCAAATGCTCGACTGTGACGTATACGGAACGGGGGACACGATACCGGGCAAGAATGGAGGATTACCATGAATATTTACACGACGGACAGAATTAGGAACGTGGTCTTACTGGGCCATGGAGGATGCGGCAAGACAAGCCTTGTGGAGGCGATGGCATATCTTGCAAAGATGGTGACGCGTATGGGGAAAGTCACAGACGGCAATACGGTCAGTGACTATGACAAGGAAGAGGCTAAGCGCCATTTTTCGATCAACACTTCGGTTGTGCCGATCGTCTGGGATGACACGAAGATTAATATTTTGGATACGCCGGGATATTTTGATTTTGTCGGCGAAGTGGAGGAGGCCGTGGGCGTTGCAGATGCCGCGATCATCGTAGTGTCCGGCAAGGCGGGCGTCGAAGTCGGAACGCAAAAGGCATGGGAACTCTGCGAAAAATACAAATTGCCGCGCATGGTGTTTGTGACGGATATGGATATTGACGAGGCAAGCTATCGCCAGGTAGTGCAGGATTTGCAGGATATGTACGGCAAGCGGATTGCACCGTTTCATCTGCCGATTCGCGAGAACAAAGAGTTTGTAGGTTATGTCAATGTGTTGCAGCAGAGGGCGAAGAGATGGACTGCCGACGGCAATGTCGAGAAGGCCGAGGTTCCAGACTATTCCGTCGAGAATTTAGAGCTCTGCCGCGAGGCCTTGATGGAGGCGGTGGCCGAGACGAGTGAAGATTATATGGAGCGGTATTTTAATGGCGATGAGTTTTCCGAGGATGAGATTCGCCAGGCGCTCCGCGTCAATGTCGCGGACGGCAGCATTGTCCCGGTATTGATGGGTTCTAATATTTTAGCGCGCGGTGTCTATACACTGCTAGTCGACATTGTTAAATATCTGCCAAGCCCGGAGAAGCGCAGCTGTACGGGTATCAGCGCTAGGACCAATGAAGTGTATAATGCGGATTATGATTTTTCCAAGCCGAAGTCCGCGTATGTGTGGAAGACGATCGTTGATCCGTTTATCGGCAAGTATTCCTTGATAAAAGTCAATTCCGGCGTCTTAAAGACCGATGATGTGCTGTTTAACTATCACAAAGATACCGAGGAAAAGATCGGCAAGCTCTATGTGCTGCGCGGCAATAAGCCGGAGGAGGTAAAGGAGCTGCACGCCGGGGATATCGGCGCACTCGCCAAACTCACTTCCGTGGCGACGACCGATTCGCTCTCCTCAAAAAATACGCCGATACTTTACATCAGAACTACGATCTCAACGCCCTATACCTATAAGCGTTACCGGGCAAAGAATAAAGGGGACGAGGATAAGATTTCCCAGGCGCTGCAAAAGCTGATGTCCGAAGACCTGACATTAAAGACGGTCAACGACAGCGAGAACGGGCAGACCTTATTGTACGGTATGGGAGACCAGCATCTGGAGATCGTGGCAGCTAAGCTATTGGAGCGTTACAAGGTAGAGCTTGAGCTGACAAAACCCAAGATTGCTTTCCGTGAGACGATACGCAAAAAATCTGACGTGGAGTACAAATATAAAAAACAGTCCGGCGGTCACGGGCAGTATGGCCATGTGAAGATGACGTTCGAGCCGTCCGGCGACTTGGGCGAGGCGTATGTATTTGAACAGTGCGTGGTTGGCGGCGCCGTGCCGAAAAATTATTTTCCTGCGGTGGAAAAGGGTGTGCAGGAGGCAGTGGCGAGAGGGCCGATGGCGGCTTATCCGGTAGTCGGCGTCAAGGCAGTGCTCTACGATGGTTCCTACCATACCGTAGACTCGTCCGAGATGGCGTTTAAGGTGGCGACCGTGCAGGCATTTAAGAAAGGATTTATGGAGGCTTCGCCGGTATTGCTTGAGCCGATCGCTTCCCTGAAAGTTTTGGTGCCGGATAAATATACCGGCGATATTATGGGAGATTTGAACAAACGGCGCGGGCGTGTCCTTGGCATGAATCCGACCGACAATGGCTATCAGGAGATCGCGGCGGACATACCGTATCTGGAGCTTTACGGATACAATACGGATCTGCGCTCCATGACGGGCGGCAGCGGTACATACTCATTTGAGTTTGCCAGATATGAGCAGGCGCCCTCCGATATACAGGAAAAAGAGATCGCGGCGCGCGCTTCTAAGTTAGACAACGGCGAGGCGTAAGAAACAGGAGTCTGTGTGGACAGACCAACAAAGCGGGTGCGAAAAAACGGGTGCAGTGTATGGAAGTATGATACACTGCACCCATTTTATGGAAAGAGCAGTGCGATCATCTGGGGAAAAGAGATCAATTTGGGCAGCGCAAGTTTTTTTCAAATTTTTTACATTTTTTTTGTAATAACACTTGACATAATATATTTAGTTTGGTATTATTATCAAGTCGTCATGAGACATGATTGAGATGCGGAAGTGTCGGAACTGGCAGACGAGCAAGACTAAGGATCTTGTGGCAGCAATGCCGTGTGGGTTCAAGTCCCATCTTCCGCACTAACAATTCATTTTTCATGAGATGCGCAGAAGTGGCGGAATTGGCAGACGCGCAGGCTTCAGGTGCCTGTGGTAGCAATACCGTGTGGGTTCAAGTCCCATCTTCTGCATAAGTTGAGCAGTTGTCATTTGGCAGCTGCTCTTTCTGCATGCATAAATAATTTAACAGTTGTGATAATTCCATACAAAATTTGAAAATAAAAAAGGAAATTAGAAGATTGCGTCGAATATATAATATAGAGGTGATTAGCCAGCATTGGCTGTGATGAGGAGAAAATACATGTCGATACGTGAAGAAATAGAGAGGATGGAGCGGGAGACCTTGAGCGAGTTTGCCACATGCAGCGTCAACAGCCGCGGCAGGGAGCGGGAGGAGGAACCATGCGATATCCGCCCCGTATTTCAGAGGGACAGAGACCGAATTCTGCACTGTAAAGCATTTCGACGGTTAAAAAATAAGACGCAGGTATTTTTGATACCAAGGGGCGATCATTACCGCACCAGATTATCCCATACCTTGGAGGTCTCCCAGAACGCGAGAACGATCGCCAAGGCGCTGCGGATGAACGAGGATTTGGTGGAGGCGATCGCGCTGGGGCATGATCTTGGCCATGCGCCTTTTGGACATGCCGGTGAGCATGTGTTAAACGAGCTGTGTGAGGACGGGTTTCATCACAACGAACAGAGTGTGCGCGTCGTGGAAAAACTGGAAAAGGATGGAAAGGGACTCAACCTCTCCTGGGAAGTCAGGGACGGCATCCGCAATCATCAGATGGCGACGATGCCGCACACTTTAGAGGGGAAGATTGTGCGCCTGTCCGACAAGATCGCCTACATACACCACGATATTGATGACGCTATGCGGGCGCACCTGCTGACGGAAGACGATCTTCCGACCGAATTAAAAAAGACGCTCGGATTTACCACAAAGGCGAGGCTCAACACGCTTGTCCACAGCATTATCAGCAGCAGCATGGACAAGGACGATATCGTGATGTCCGATGAAGTACAGGGAGCCATGATTGAGCTGCGCCAGTTTATGTATCAAAATGTCTACAGTAACCCGGCTGCCAAGGGGGAAGAGACGAAAGCGCGGGCCATGATCAGACAGTTGTTTTATTTTTACACACAAAACGTAGATCTGCTTCCGGAAAAGTATCGCCGTATGCGGGAAGCGGGGGAGAAAGATGAGCGGGTCGTCAGTGATTACATCGCCGGCATGACTGACCAGTATGCCGTGATCAAATTCAGTGAGCACTTCGTTCCGCAGCCCTGGGCAGGAGAAGAGGTATAAGGAAGAGACAGCTGCAATGCAGCCCAGAGCAGAAGAAGAATTACAGGTATATGAAAGCTGCAATGCAGCCCTGATATAATATAGAAAGGAAAACGAATGGCATATTATTCGGATGAATTGATCGAGGAAGTCCGATCGCGCAATGATATCGTGGAAGTGATTTCTTCCTATGTTCGTTTACAGCGGAAAGGGACGTCCTATTTTGGTCTTTGCCCTTTCCACAATGAAAAGACGGGATCATTTTCCGTGGCACCCAATAAACAGATGTATTACTGTTTCGGGTGCGGCGCCGGGGGCAATGTCTTTACATTTTTAATGCAGTATGAAAATTTTACTTTTTCAGAAGCTATGGAAGTGTTGGCAGAGCGGGCCGGCATGGAGCTGCCGAAACAGGAGTACAGTGCAAAACAGCGGCAGGAGGCGGACAAAAAGCAGCGGCTTTTGGAAATCAATAAGGAGGCGGCAAAGTATTTTTATGTGCTGCTGCGGGGGGAGAGAGGCCGCCATGCGCTTGCGTATTTTCAAAAGAGAGCGCTGACCGCAGAGACGATGCAGCGCTTTGGGCTGGGATATTCCGATCAGTACCGGGATGATCTGTACCGTTATCTGAAAAAACGCGGTTATGAGGACGAGCTGTTGAAGGAATCGGGGCTTGTCACGATTGATGAGCGCCGCGGCGGCTGCGACAAATTCTGGAACCGCGCCATGTTTCCGATTATGGATGTGCACGGTAAAGTGATCGGCTTTGGCGGCCGCGTCATGGGAGACGGGGAACCCAAATATCTAAATTCCCCGGAGACGCCGGTGTTCGATAAAAGCCGCAGCCTGTATGGGCTTAACATCGCGAGGACCACGAAACGGCAGTATCTTTTGCTTGCCGAGGGATATATGGATGTGATCGCCCTGCATCAGGCAGGCTTTGACAATGCAGTCGCTTCTCTTGGGACTTCGCTCACGAGCGGACATGCCAATCTTTTAAAGCGTTACACCAAGGAAGTGTATCTTACCTACGACAGTGACGGAGCCGGGGTGAAGGCAGCGCTTCGGGCAATCCCGATGCTAAAAGAAGTGGGGATTGCCGTAAAAGTGGTCGATATGAAACCTTACAAAGACCCCGACGAATTTATCAAAGGGCTTGGTGCGGAAGCATACGAAGAGCGAATCGAGCAGGCGGAGAATGCGTTTCTGTTTGAGATACGCATATTGGAACAGCAGTATGACATGGGCGACCCGCAGGGGAAAACTGCGTTTTATAAGGAAGTAGCCAAGAAGTTGTGTGGTTTTTCCGAAAAGCTCGAGCGTGATAATTATGTCGACGCACTGGCGGCCAAATACCGAATCGCCGCCGAGGATTTGCGACGGCTGGTAAACAGGTACGGCGTCGCTATGGGCGGGGATGGGGCCAAACAGGCTGCACGCCCCAAGGATGCCCGGTTTGGCACGAAGAATGTCCGCAAGAAAAAAGAGGACGGCATGAAGCAGTCACAGAAGCTTTTGCTGACCTGGCTTGTGCAGGAGGAGGGGCTTTTTGATAAGATCGGAGCCTATATTTCCCCGGAAGATTTTACCGAAGATTTGTATTGCAGAGTCGCCAGACTGCTGTTTTCCCAGAGGGAACAGACCGGTACGGTCAATCCTGCGCAGATCGTGAGCCTGTTTCCCATGGAGGAGGAACAGCGGGAGATCGCGGGAATTTTTCACGCGACCTTGCAGGAGATCACAACCCCGGAAGAAAAGGAAAAAGCGTTGCGGGAGACGATTCTTAGGGTCAAGCAAAACAGTATCAGTGATCGCTCTAAGAAGCTCTCGCCCGACGATTTTGAGGGGTTTGCGTGGATTTGCAACGGAAAAAAGCAGCTGGATGAGCTGAGGCGGTTACGAATACTATCATAAGACCGCAAAAATAGCGGCTTTTTGAATAGTTATCAAAATAGAGGGACAGAATAGTAACGAACTATGAGAGGATGAAACGACATGGCGAAGAGAGAAGAAAATCCAGAAAAATTAGAAAACAATAAGAAAAATCCAGACACCGAATTAAACAGGGAGGCGATTCAGGCAAAATTCAAAGAGCGCCTTTCAGAGCTGCTTATCATGGCCAAAAAGAAGAAGAATATGCTGGAGTACCAGGAGATCAGCGATTTCTTTTCGGATTTGCAGTTAAATGCCGAGCAGTTTGAAAAAATATTGGATTTCCTTGAGGTGAACAATATCGATGTCCTGCGCATCACGGACGACGATGTCGATGACGATCTGCTGCTTGAGGTGGATGACGACGAGGAGATCGAGGTCGAGAAGATTGATCTCTCTGTTCCCGACGGCGTGTCCATCGAGGACCCTGTGCGCATGTATTTAAAAGAAATCGGTAAGGTGCCGCTTCTTAGCGCTGAGGAGGAGATCGAGCTGGCCAAACGCATGGAGTTAGGAGACCAGGAGGCAAAGAAGCGGTTAGCAGAGGCTAACTTGCGACTTGTGGTGAGTATCGCCAAACGATATGTAGGCCGCGGCATGTTGTTTCTCGATTTGATTCAGGAGGGAAACCTTGGCCTGATTAAGGCCGTGGAAAAGTTTGATTACCGCAAGGGATATAAGTTTTCGACCTACGCCACGTGGTGGATTCGCCAGGCGATCACCCGTGCGATCGCAGATCAGGCGCGCACGATCCGTATTCCGGTGCACATGGTCGAGACGATCAATAAATTAATACGCGTCAGCAGACAGCTATTGCAGGAATTGGGGCGCGAGCCGTCCCCGGAGGAGATTGCCGCGGAGATGAATATGCCGGTGGAGCGCGTGCGGGAAATCTTAAAGATATCGCAGGAGCCTGTTTCTCTTGAGACGCCGATCGGCGAGGAGGAGGACAGCCATCTCGGGGACTTTATACAGGATGACAATGTGCCGGTTCCGGCCGATGCGGCGGCTTTTACGCTGCTGAAAGAGCAGCTTGAGGAAGTGTTAGGTACGTTGACGGAGCGGGAACAGAAAGTGTTGACGCTGCGTTTTGGGCTCGAGGACGGGCGTGCGAGGACCTTAGAGGAAGTGGGCAAGGAGTTTAATGTGACGCGTGAGCGCATCCGCCAGATTGAGGCGAAGGCACTGCGCAAACTGCGCCATCCCAGCAGAAGCCGCAAGTTAAAGGATTATTTGGAATAAATGATGATGTTAAAACTATCGAAACGATTACAGACGGTGGCGTCCTTGGTGCCGGAAGGCGGCTCTCTGGCCGATATCGGGACAGATCACGCCTATATACCGATATACCTTTGTCTGGAGAAACGGATTTCTGCGGCCATTGCCATGGATATCGGCACGGGTCCCTTAGAGAGAGCCGCAGAGCATATTGCGCTCTATGGATGCGGGGCGCAGATTACAACACGTCTGTCGGACGGACTTAAGGCACTGTCGCCGGGGGAAGCCGACTGTATCGTGATCGCGGGTATGGGCGGCGGCCTGGTGATACATATTTTGGAGGAGGGCAAAAAGACCGCCCATATGGCGGGCCGGATTGTCTTGCAGCCGCAGTCGGAGATTCCCGCAGTCAGGCGCTATCTGGCGGAGCATGGCTATGTGACAGATGCGGAGGAGATGGTACTTGAGGACGGCAAATATTATCCTATGATGCGCGTTTTCTACGGTCCGCCGGAAGAATCCCGCGGGGCATGTGAGACGGAGTTCTTGTATGGAACCAAACTGCTGCGCCGCAGGCATCCGGTGCTTTTATCATACCTGCAAAAAGAGAGACGGCAGTATCTGGATATTATGGGAGAATTGGGCAGGCAGACAAAAACCGAAAAGATTGCAGTCAGAATCGGGCAGATGGAGGAGAAACTTTTTTACAACAAAGAGGCGCTCGCATATTTTGCGAACGCGCGAGAAGGAGGGGACTGATCTATGGAGGATGCTAGGATAGAACTCTGTATCGAGGGGGAGAAAAAGAGTTACCCGAAAGGAACCAGATTTTTGGAGATCGCTAAAGAGTATCAGAAGCAAGGGCAGGATGACATCGTTTTAGTCATGTACCAAAATCGTCTGCGCGAGTTGAGAAAGAAGGCAGACAGAGACGGGGATGTTTCTTTTTTGACGACTTCGGATAACATTGGAAAAAAAGCATACCGCAGAAGCCTGACGCTGATGATGCAGAAAGCGGTACATAATTTGTGGGGCGGCGAACATACGGTCGTGCAGGTCATGTATTCTGTGGGACATGGATATTACTGTGAATTGATTGCCAGAGAGGGCGAGAGCGGAAAGGTCAAAGAGTGCAGCGAGCAGGCGCTTATGGAGTTAAGAAACGAGATGAATCGTCTCGTGGCCGAAGATTACCCGATCGAGAAGCGCAGTATGAATACGGATGACGCCGTGAAATTGTTTGCGAAGCTGGGGATGCGGGACAAAGAAAAATTGTTCCGCTACCGCAGAAGTTCGAGAGTCAATATCTATGTACTCGATCACTACAAGGATTATTTTTATGGATTTATGGTGCCGTCCACCGGTTATCTGCGCTATTTTGCGATCGAAAAATATGAAAATGGTTTTATGTTGTTATTCCCGGATAAGAACACGCGTGAGGTATCCTCATTTACACCACAGCCTAAATTATTCCAGGCGTTAAAGCATTCCAGAGAGTGGGGCAGGATGCTGGATATCGGCACGGTGGGCGCGCTCAATGACGCGATTGCCGCCGGAAAGATGCAGGATGTGATTTTGACGCAGGAAGCGTTGTTTGAGGAGCGGATCGGACAGCTTGCGGAGTCGATTATCGCTACCGGCGACCGCAAATTTATTATGATTGCCGGTCCATCCTCCTCTGGAAAGACCACATTTTCACACCGACTGTCGATTCAGCTGATGGCCAAAGGCGTAAGGCCGCACCCATTTCCGCTCGATGATTATTATGCCGACCGCGATAAGTGTCCGAGAGATGAAAACGGCCAGCTGGATTTGGAATGTCTGGAGGCTTTGGATGTGGAGCTTTTCAACCACGATATGACCGAGCTGTTGGCGGGCAAGCGCGTAGAGCTGCCCACATTCAACTTTAAGACGGGCAAGCGCGAATACAAAGACAGGTTTATGCAGCTGGGAGAGGAGGATGTATTAGTCATCGAGGGCATCCACGGCCTCAACGATAAGCTTTCTTATTCCCTGCCGTCACAGAGCAAATATAAGATCTATATCAGCGCACTCACACAGCTCAATATTGACGAGCACAATTATCTGCCCACGACCGATGGCAGACTGATTCGCCGCATCGTGCGCGATGCAAGGACCAGGGGAACGGTCGCCAAAGATACGATCGCCATGTGGGATTCCGTGCGCAGAGGGGAAGAGCGGTATATTTTCCCGTTTCAGGAGAGGGCGGACGTCATGTTTAACTCGGCATTGATTTATGAGCTTGCCGTGTTAAAGCTATATGCGGAGCCGTTACTCTTTGCCATTGATAAAGAGTGTCCCGAATACCTAGAGGCGAAGCGATTGTTAAAGTTTTTGGATTATTTTCTGCCGCTTCCGTCCGATTTTATTACTCACAATTCGATTATTCGCGAATTTATCGGCGGTTCCTGTTTTCATGTGTGAGCGTAACCGTTCAGCTTTCGGCTTCACTGTTATGTGTAAGCTGCTGTGTTACATTTTCACTTGCGAAAATAAGTTGACAGGTGTATGATGATATAGCTAAGTAGGCCAAATAATCGCGGCTCTTGGGTGAGGGCGTGAGCTTAAAACAAGAGGTGAGGAAAGTCCGGGCTTCACAGGGCAGGATGCCGGATAACATCCGGTGGAGGCGACTCCAAGGAAAGTGCAACAGAAATATACCGCCGCCCGCGCTGGGAAGTTTCCCGCGCTGCGGTAAGGTTGGAAGGGCAGTGTAAGAGACTACCGCCCCGCTGGTGACAGCGGGGGCATATGTAAACCCCATCCGAAGCAAGACCGAAACAAAGCGTACGTGGCCCGCCAGCTTTAGGTAGGTTGCTTGAGGTGACTGGCAACAGTCATCCTAGATAGATGATTATTCGAGCGCGCTTATGCGCGCTCCGACATAACCCGGCTTACCGGCCTGCTTAGTGATAACGATAAATGGAGATAATTTATGGAATATCCTGATCTTACGATACTTTCTAATATACTGAAAATGGCGGTCGAAAAAGGCGCTTCCGACATTCATTTTGCGGCAGGGAACAGATTGATGCTGCGCGTGAACGGGGCGCTTGTGGCTGCCTCCGATGAACGGATTGAGTCTGGGGAAATCGAAGAGCTTGTGGCGGCAGTCTTGGGAGAGGCGCAGAGGGCAGAGCTAAAAAAAACCGGGCAGGTGCTTGAGACATACGGCGTGGCCGATTTGTGCCGCGCGCGGGTGTGCGTGTTTGGCCAGAAGTCTACTTATGCCATGACGATGCGGCTGTTGACAGAATCGATTCCGGAGGCAAAAGATTTGCTGTTGCCGGAGCAGATGTTTTCCTGGGCCGGCCAAAAGAGCGGCCTGATACTGATTGCAGGGACGACCGGCAGTGGCAGAAGTACGACACTGGCGTCCGTGTTATCCTGTTTGGCCGCTACAAAGGGCAAGGTGATCGTGACGGCGGAAAAGCCGTTGGAATACATATATCCAAATGGTTCCTCCGTGGTCTATCAGAGAGAAATAGGAAAAGACGGTTTATCTGGCGGTGATATCGTGCGCCTGGCTATGAAGCAGAATGCCGATGTCGTGGCCGCAGAGGGGGAGGATGCGGATACAGTTGCCCAGGGCCTGCTTGCGGCGCAGACCGGCCAGCTCGTATTTCTCATCGTTGCCGCGGGCAGCGCGGCAGGCGCGGTAGAGGAATTGACCGCTTATTTTCCAACAGAGCAGCAGGCGCGTATCCGCAAGAAAATCGCCGGTGTGCTGCTCGGCATTACGCTGCAAAAACTCTTACCAAAAGCTGACGGGGCTGGCAGAGTCGCGGCATTTGCAATTGTGCAGGGCACGCCGGCAGTGCAAAACCTTATCCGGGAGGATAAGATGGAACAACTGACAGCCGCCATGCATACCGACGGAAGCGCCGGCATGTGCACGATGGATGACGCGATCTACGAGCTGTACATGAAAAGCCGTATCTCTCCGCAAACGGCTATAGACTATGCGGATGATGCAGGCGCAATGCGCGCGAAAGTCTGAGACGCAGTTTCTAAACAAAATCTTAAATGTTTGCTAAAAGATTATAGATCGATTGACGAGTTCCCGTCATTCTTGGTAACATAGTCACATGGACGAAACGGTGCCCTTTGGTGCCGTTTTTGCGTAGGATAGTTTGCCATGTTTATCCGTTTGGCATGGCGCAAGAGAACCGTTGCAGAGATAAACTGATTTTGTTAGGTCAAAAGGAGAGTAAACGATGAGAGAAAAGCTTGCAAGATTTATGACGGGGCGTTACGGTATGGATGATTTGGCGAGACTCACCAATATCGGGGCGTTGATACTGTTGATTCTATCTATGTTTTCGGGAGTCTGGCCGCCGTTGGCCGTCTTTTACTGGCTGGCATTGGCGTTAATCATTTACACCTGCTTTCGGATATTCTCCCGCAATGTGCAAAAGCGCTATGAGGAAAATCAGAGATTTCTCAATGCAAGATACCGTTTTACTGTAAAGAAGACCCAGAAGAAGACACAGTGGGCGCAGCGCGGTATCTACCGGTTTTACCGTTGCCCGTCCTGCCGGCAGAAGGTGCGCGTGCCAAAGGGGAGGGGAAAGATTTGTATCACCTGCCCGAAATGTAAGACAGAGTTTGTAAAACGCAGCTGACCGAAAGGAGAATTGTTTTGTTTGGCTATATCAATATCAATGCATCCGAATTGGACGAGACGAGCAAAAAAACCTATCAGTCTTACTATTGCGGCCTGTGCCGCCGGTTAAAGAAAAACTGTGGAACCAGGGGCCAGATGCTGCTCAATTACGATATGACTTTCCTTGTAGTGCTGTTGACCGGGCTGTATGAACTGCCGTGTGAGTCGGCCAAGATCACCTGTGCGCTGCATCCGGCCAGCAAACGTCAGGTCAGATGCAACGAGATCACGGACTATGCGGCACAGATGAATGTCATATTGGCCTACTACAATTTAATTGACGATTGGAAAGACGACAACTCCTACCCCAAAAAAGCATTTGCAAAAATGCTTCAGGGAGACTATACTCGTATTATGCAAAAATATCCCAGACAGGTGCAGGCGGTAGAGACTTATATGAGCCGCATGGAAGAAATCGAGCGCAAGCGGGAGACGAACCTTGACATCGCTGCCGGGGTGACGGGTGAAATGCTGGGCGAGATTTTTTGCTGGCGGGAGGACGAGTGGGCCAGAGACCTTCGCACCATGGGATTTTATATGGGTAAGTTCATATATCTGATGGATGCCTGCGAGGATTATGAGAAAGATACGAAAAGTAAAAATTATAATCCGCTTTTATATATGGGTAAGAGCAGCGAGGAGGAGCGGGAGACGTTCTGTAAGCTGCTGCTCACCAGTATGATGGCAGAATGTGCCAAATCATTTGAGCGGCTTCCGATTTTGCAGCACGCGGATATTTTGCGCAATATTCTGTATTCGGGCGTGTGGACCAAGTATGAGTATAATCGTCTGAAAAAAGAGAAACGGCACAGCCGTGTGAAACAAAAAGAAAATAAACGCGCCGAGAGACGCGCCGACGTGAGGTAGAACATGACAGATCCCTATCAGGTGCTGGGGGTGAGCCGCAGCGCTTCCGACGAAGAAATAAAAAAAGCGTATCGCGCGTTGAGCCGCAAATACCACCCCGATGCCAATATCAACAATCCGAACCGCGAACATGCTGAAGAACGGTTTAAAGAGGTGCAGCAGGCGTACGATTTGATTATGAAAGAAAAACAGCAGGGCAGCAGTTACAGTTACCATGCTGGAGGATTTGGCGCCGGATACGCCGGGGGCAGTTACAGGCAGACCGGAAACAGTGATTCGATTGAACTGCAGGCCGCATTCCAATACATCTGCAACCGTCATTATGCGGAAGCTTTAAATGTCTTAGCCAGCGTGCCGGAGTCTGAGCGGCATGCCAGATGGTATTATTACAGTGCGATCGCCAATCAGGGGATCGGCAACAACATCACAGCAAAAGAGCATGCGGGCCGCGCAGTTTCCATGGAACCGAGTAGTCTGGAATATCGTCAACTCCTGCAGCACTTAGAGTACGGCGGTACCTGGTATGCCAATATGGGAACCGGATATGAACGCCCCTACGCGAGTGCGGGAAACTGGTGTCTTAGCATGCTCTGCTTAAACATGTTATGTAATTGCTGCTGCCTGCGCCCTTATTAGCGTAGGCTTTTTTTGGAGGAGCTGCGGTATTTTTCGTCGCAGTACTTGCAGCGGTAAATCTGCTTTTCTTCGTCCGTGAGAATAAAAATCTGATCTAGCTCCTGCTCGATGGAGGTGATACACCTGGGATTCTTGCACGAGATCACATTTTTTACCTGCTTGGGAAGGTGAAGCTCTTTTTTCTCGAATATCTTATCGTCTTTGATGACATTGACCGTGATATTGTGGTCAATAAAGCCCAGAATATCAAGATTTAGGGCCTCAATCGAACATTCTACTTTCAGAATATCTTTTTTTCCCATCTTACTGCTTTTGGCATTTTTAATGATGGCGACGGTGCAGTCTAACTGGTCTAATTTTAAGTCGTGGTAAAGCTGTAAACTCATGCCCGGTTTGATATGGTCAAGCACGAAGCCCTCGTGAATTCCACTGATATTTAACATATGCCTTTCCTTTCTGAGGTTTCAGTATCCCTTTTTAGACAACTGTAATCTCTAACAGCGTGAGAATCAGTGCCATGCGCACATATACGCCGTACTGTGCCTGGCGGAAATATGCCGCTCTGGGGTCGCTGTCGACCTCCACAGATATTTCATTTACCCTTGGAAGCGGATGAAGCACCAGCATATTTTCTTTGGCGAGCTTCATCTTCTCTTTCGTCAAAATATAAAAATCTTTCAAGCGCACATAGTCTTCCTCGTTGAAAAAGCGCTCGCGCTGTACCCTTGTCATATAGAGAATATCAAGTTCCGGCATGGCGTCCTCTAAGCGCTCCACTTCCTCGAACGGAATCTGGTTGGCCTTTAGGATATCTTCGCGTATATAACTTGGGATGCGCAGCTCTTCCGGAGAGATCAGGACAAAACGTATATTCGGATAACGAATCAAAGCGTCGATCAGCGAGTGTACGGTGCGCCCAAATTTTAAATCGCCGCAGAGACCGATCGTCATGTTGCCGAGCGATCCGGTCAGAGACCGGATGGTCAAGAGGTCTGTCAGGGTCTGGGTGGGATGCTGGTGGCCGCCGTCACCGGCGTTGATGACTGGAATGTTTGACTTTTCGGCGGCTACTAAAGGCGCCCCCTCCTTGGGGTGGCGCATGGCGCATATATCTGCGTAACAGGAAATGACACGAATGGTATCAGAAACACTCTCACCTTTTGAGGCCGAACTGGAATCGGCGCTCGAGAAACCTAAAACGGAGCCGCCGAGGTTTAACATGGCGGCTTCAAAGCTTAAACGCGTGCGTGTGCTGGGTTCATAAAAACAAGTGGCAAGTTTTTTTCCGTCACAGGCATGGGCGTATTTGGGGGGATTTTTCTCAATGTCGTCGGCGAGATTGAGCAGCTCGTCCAATTCCGCGACGGAAAAATCCAATGGACTCATTAAATGGCGCATTTTTTATTTTCCCTTCTTGTATTGTTTCGTGATAGACCGACATTATAGTTTGATATTATGTAAATGATCAGAATTCTGACGCAGATTTGCTGAATCATTACGATATTATCTTATAATAACCGGTCTTTAATTTCAAGACGGAAAATGGTCACGGTTGCGGTTTGCGCGGACTAAAATTCGCTCGAATACCAGCCCGGCGGCCATCCACAGAGGCGCATAGTCGAGTCGTATCAGTCCGTTTACATTTGTTTTGGCGCCGCTGTAATCCCACGGACAGGCAGCAAATTTTTTCAACAGCGAACCGCTGATATACTCAAAGGAAAAAATGCCGAGTGAGTAGAAACAGCCGCGAAACAGGGCGGGAACCTTTTTAATCTTTTCATAGATTGGGCGGATACAGGAGGCCATACCGTAAATGGGAAACATCCACAGAGAGGTCTGGCCGATGAAGCGGGAGTCTTTTCGCTTGAAACATTCCGCCGAGGTAAACAGAATCTCCATACACCAGCCGGTCAGGCCGCAGATAAAAAAATCTTTGAGTTTCTTCATTTCAATAACCACGCCTTTCTCGTTAGATTGTTAATTCGTCAGATCATAAATTGAGGCACATTCTGCTAAAAATAGTGTGGGCGGAAAAAATATTTCTATACCATCACTTTTTTGGGAAATGTGTTTCTGTAAAAAGCATGATTGCGTGGTCGCAAACGGCGTCAGACAGGTTATTTTTGACAAAAAAAGGCGTCTGGAATATAATAGAAGATCATAGCGCCGCGTTCATGCTGTAACATGGGCGCCAGACAGAGACATGGGAGGAAATATGGCGGAGTTTGCAAATATTATAGTGGATATTTCCTTGGAAAAACTGGATCGCACCTTTCAGTACCGTATCCCGGAGAGACTGCAGGATGTGCTGGCGCCGGGGATGCAGGTGCGCATACCGTTTGGCAGCCGCGGCGTTACCGGTTATGTGATCGAGTTGACAGATACAGCGGAATTTGATTTGTCGCGCATCCGGGAGATCAAGAGTATTGTACCAAACAGCGTGGCGATCGAAGGACAGATGATCGCCCTGGCGGCGTGGATGCGTAAAAATTACGGCGGAACGATGAATCATGCGCTAAAGACGGTGCTGCCAGTCAAAGCCAAAAGGCGGGCAGTCGAGCAGAAGACGGTGCGCCTGGCGCTGTCGGACGTGGAGGCCAAAAATCAGCTGGGAGAATACCAGCGGAAGCACAACGTAGCGCGGGCGCGTCTTTTGGAGGCTTTGCTTCTGGAGAGAGAGCTGGAGTGGCATGTGGTCACCCACAAGCTCAATGTGTCCGGCAGCGTGGTAAAAGCGCTGGAGGAGGCCGGGATTGTGCAGACTTTGAGCAAGAGAAGTTACCGCAATCCGGTGGCCCACTTAGAGAAAAAAGAGTATCGGCTAACGTTAAACGACGCCCAGCGGCAGGTGGTGGATACCGTGATGGCAGATTACGACAGGCAGATTTACCGCACGTATCTGCTCAAGGGAGTGACGGGCAGCGGAAAGACAGAAGTTTATATGGAGCTGATCGCGCGGGTGATCGCGCAGGGCAGGCAGGCGATCGTGCTGATTCCTGAGATTGCCCTGACCTATCAGACCGTGATGCGTTTTTATAATCGTTTTGGAGAAAAGGTGTCGATCATCAATTCCAAACTGTCAGCAGGAGAAAAGTTTGATCAGTTTGAGCGCGCAAAGGCAGGCGGGCTCTCGGTCGTGATCGGACCGCGTTCCGCCTTGTTTGTGCCGTTCCCCAATCTTGGCTTAATCATTATAGACGAGGAACATGAGACTTCTTATAAAAGTGAAAACACACCGCGCTACCATGCGCGGGAGACGGCGGTGGAGCGGGCGCGCATGGCGCATGCCAGTGTGGTGCTTGGCTCCGCCACACCTTCCATGGAGGCGTCTTATCGCGCAAAGGCGGGAGAGTATCGCCTGCTTACACTCGACAAACGCGTGGGGGAGCGGCAGCTTCCGGTCTGCGAGGTGGTCGATCTGCGGGACGAAATGCGGGCGGGCAACCGTTCCATCATAAGCAGGAGGCTGGCAACGCTGATGGAGGAGCGGCTTTTAAAGGGGCAGCAGACGATGCTTTTTATCAATCGCAGGGGAATTGCAGGTTTTGTCTCTTGCAGAGCGTGCGGACATGTGATAAAATGTCCGCATTGTGATGTTTCTTTGAGCCAGCACGCGGGCGGCAGGATGATGTGCCACTATTGCGGCTACGAGGAGCCGGAGCACGCGGTATGCCCAAGCTGTGGGTCCCGCTATATCGGCGGCTTTCGGGCGGGGACGGAAAAGATAGAGATGATGGTGAAAAGCCGTTTTCCGTCGGCCAGAGTGCTGCGCATGGATGTGGACACCACACGCAAAAAGGACAGCTATGAAGAGATTTTATCCGCGTTTGCCAATCAGGAGGCGGACATCTTAGTCGGTACGCAGATGATTGTAAAGGGGCATGATTTTCCGCATGTCACGCTGGTTGGGATACTGGCGGCTGACATGTCTTTGCATGTCAGCGATTATCATGCCGCGGAGCGCACATTTCAGCTGCTGACACAGGCCGCGGGGCGGGCAGGCAGAGGTCAGGAACCCGGAGAAGTCGTAATTCAGACCTATGATCCAAAGCATTACAGCATTGTCACTGCCTGTGGGCAGGATTATGAAGCTTTTTATCAGCAGGAGATCGCTTATCGGAAGATGATGTCCTATCCGCCGGTCTGGAATATGCTTGTCATCTGCTGCGCCGCCAGCAAAGAGCAGACGGCCGCAGACGGGGCTTTGCAGCTGGCCGATGTGGTACGTGCTTTTGGGGAGGCCGCGGGAGGGCTTTATCTGATCGGACCTGCGGATGCTTCGATTGCCAAGATTAAAGATTTGTACCGCAAGGTGATTTATATCAAACATGAGAAATACCAGATCTTGGTGATGATAAAAGATAAACTGGAACAGTACATCCGGGCACACGGGCTTTTTGAAACGATTACCGTTCAGTTTGATTTTAACCCGATGAATATAGGTTAGGAGGAATATTATGGCGCTTAGAACTATCAGACTACAGGGAGATCCCGTATTGGAGAAACGATGCAGGGAGGTTACAGAGATTACGCCCAAAATCAGGGAATTGATTGAGGACATGAAAGATACTATGTATGATGCCAACGGCGTCGGTCTGGCAGGTCCGCAGGTAGGTGTCCTAAAACGAATCGTTGTCATTGATGTGGGGGAAGGACCGATCGTTATGGTAAACCCAAAGATCGTAGAGACCGCGGGAGAGCAGACGGGGGACGAGGGTTGTTTAAGCCTTCCGGGAAAGGCCGGTACGGTTACGAGGCCAAACTATGTAAAAGCGAGGGCTTACGACGAGAATATGCAGCAGTACGAGATTGAGGGGGAGGAACTTTTGGCCCGCGCAATCTGTCATGAGCTTGACCATCTGGAAGGTCATCTCTACACGGAGCTGGTGGAGGGCAAACTGCGCGACGTCACATACGACGACGAGTAGTACATGAAATCGGAGAACGGAGGTATCGGTGATGCGGGTCATTTTCATGGGAACACCGGATTTTGCGGTGGGGACACTCGAGGCAATTGTGGAAGCGGGGCATGAGGTCGTGCTGGCAGTATCCCAGCCGGACAAAGCGGTGGGCAGGAGCAAGGCGCTAAAATATACGCCGGTGAAAGAGTGTGCGCTCTCCCACGGCATAGAAGTCTACCAGCCGAGGCGGGTGAGAGAGGCAGAGTGTATCGAATATTTGAGGAAATACAAGCCGGATATCATAATTGTGGTGGCTTTTGGGCAGATTATACCAAAAGAGATATTGGAGATGCCGCCCTACGGCTGCGTCAACGTACATGCCTCTTTGCTGCCGCAGTACCGCGGCGCCGCCCCGATTCAGTGGGCAGTCATCAACGGCGATACGGTCACCGGCGTGACGACCATGCGCATGGCGGAGGGAATCGATACCGGCGATATGATTCTAAAAGAGAAGGTGGCGGTTCGTGTCGATGAGACAGGCGGCAGCCTTTTTGACCGTTTAGCGGATGTGGGGGCGAAATTGTGCGTGCGGACGATTGCGGCGATTGCAGACGGCACTGCCGTGTACACACCGCAGGATCACGGCGCTGCTACCCATGTGGGCAAGATTCAAAAAGAACACGGCAATATCGACTGGAGCAAGACGGCGGAGTCGATCGAATGCTTGATCAGAGGATTAGACCCGTGGCCGAGCGCATACACAAGGCTTGCGGATAAGACACTAAAAATCTGGAAAGCAAGGGTTGTATCTCATGAGATAAAAGGAGCGCCGGGTACTGTGGTCGGCGTGGACAAACGGCGTATTTTGGTGCAGGCGGGAAACGGCGTATTGGAATTATTGGAGATTCAGCTCGAAGGCAAAAAACGCATGACCGCTGAGACATTTTTAAATGGTTTTGCACTTAAGGAGGGAGAAAAGCTCCACAGGTGTTAGCAATATAAGAGGAGGAGGATACGGATGCCTTTTTATTTTTATTGGGACAGCACATATTTACTCGTTATTATCGGAGCAGTGATCTGTATGATTGCATCCGCCCGGGTGAAGTCCACCTACCGCAAGTATTCGGCATATCGCAGCGCCAGCGGTATGACGGGGGCGCAGGCTGCGGAGCGCATTTTACATTACGCGGGTATTTATGACGTGACCATTCATCATGTTTCGGGCAGTCTCACTGACCACTATAATCCGTCCCAAAAGACGCTTAATTTGTCGGACGATGTGTACGGCTCCACCTCGGTGGCTGCGATCGGTGTGGCGGCTCACGAGTGCGGCCATGCGATTCAGCACCAGCAGGGTTACGCGCCGCTTTCGCTGCGCTCAGCGATTGTCCCGGTTGCGAATATCGGCTCGACGCTGGCGTGGCCTTTGATATTGATTGGTCTTATATTTTCCAGCGGGACGGGGAGCCTTATGATTACGATTGGTATTCTCTGCTTCTCGGCCGCAGTTCTATTTCAGCTTGTTACCCTGCCGGTAGAATTTAACGCTTCCGCGCGGGCGATGCAGATTTTAGGACAGCAGGGGATTTTGTCGGAGAGCGAGCTTCCCTATACCAAAAAGGTGCTTAGCGCAGCCGCTTTGACTTATGTTGCGGGCGCTGCGGCCGCAATCCTGCAGTTACTGCGGCTGCTGTTGCTGGTTGGAGGGAGACGCCGCAATGACTGACAAGATCAACACGAGAGAGCTGGCGCTTGAGGCACTGCTTTTGGTAAACAGGGACAATGAGTACAGTCACCTTGTGCTGCGGCAGTTATTAGAAAAATATCAGTACCTCGACAAGCGGGAGCGGGCTTTTTTGACGCGGATTTTTGAGGGGACGCTGGCGCGCAGGATCGAGATGGATTATATCATCAGTCAGTTTTCCCGCACGAAGGTGCGTAAGATGAAGCCTCTGATACGCGATCTTTTGCGCATGAGCGTCTACCAATTGTACTATATGGACAGCGTGCCGGACGCTGCGGTCTGCAACGAGGCGGTTAAGCTGGCAAAAAAGCGGGGATTTGGCACTTTGAGCGGCTTTGTCAACGGCGTGCTGCGGTCTGCGGCGCGCGGCAGGGAAGCCCTTACATATCCGGATCGTGAGAAACAGCCGGTGGCGGCGCTGTCCGTCCAGTATTCTGTGCCGGAGTGGATTGTGGAGCGCTGGTCTGCGGCGTACGGTGCGGCGGAGACAGAAACGGTGCTTTCGCGTTTCCTCGCGGAAGTGCCGATCACCGTTCGCCCCAACCGCTGGAAGACTGCGCCAAAGGCGCTTAGGCAAAGGCTGGCCCAGGAGGGCGTTGATGTGGAACCGGTGACGGAGGAGGGGTATGAACGGCTGTCCGATGCGTTTTGCCTGTCGGGATACGATCATCTGCGGGGCCTTCCCTCTTTTCGTGAGGGATGGTTTTATGTCCAGGATATCAGTTCCATGCTGGCCGTGGAGACTGCGGGAGTAAAAGAAGGAGATACGGTGATCGATGTCTGCGCCGCGCCCGGTGGGAAAAGTCTCTTGCTCTCAGAGCTTGTCGGGGAGAGCGGCACCGTGGAGGCGAGAGACCTCTCACCTCACAAAGTGGCGCTGATTGCAGAAAACATTGCCCGTTATGGGGCGAAAAACATAACTGTCCTGCAGTGGGATGCCACGGTGCTAAAGGAGGAGTCGGTGGAGACGGCTGATCTTGTGTTTGCCGATCTGCCCTGTTCCGGCCTTGGGGTGCTGCGCAAAAAGACGGATGTCAAATATCGCGTGACGCCGCAGCAGACAGCGGAACTAGCCAGCTTGCAGCGGCAGATTCTCTCGGTGGTAAAGCATTATGTAAAACCAAACGGGACACTCCTTTATTCCACGTGCACGATCAACCGTGAGGAAAACGAGGATAATGTGGCGTGGTTTTTAGAGCAATATGAGGAGTTCTCCTTAGAGTTCATGCGGCAGATGTTCCCAGGCGAGACGGCTGGAGACGGTTTTTTTATAGCTAAGTTAAGAAAACATTAAATTGACAAATATATGAGTGATAATAAAATTGATATCAGGTCATACAGCTTTTCCGAAGTGAAAGCGCTCGTAGAGCAGATGGGCGAAAAACCATTCCGCGCAAAACAGCTTTACGAGTGGATGCATCAAAAACAAGCGGAGACATTTTCGCGGATGACAAATCTGCCGAAATCGTTTCTTGCGGCGCTCGAAGAAAACTGTGTGCTTGTCACATTAAAAAAAGAGACGGTTCAGGTGTCCTCTGAGGACGGAACCAGAAAGTATCTGTTCGCGCTGCCGGACGGCAATGTGATTGAGAGCGTGCTGATGCGCTACCGGCACGGCAACTCTGTCTGCATTTCTTCCCAGGTTGGGTGCCGGATGGGCTGCAAGTTCTGTGCATCCACTATTGACGGGCTTGTGCGGGGGCTAACAGCCTCCGAGATGTTAGAGCAGGTATATCGCATCGGCGGGGACATCGGCGAGCGGATTTCCCATGTGGTGGTTATGGGCAGCGGCGAACCGCTCGACAATTTTGATGCGCTGTTAAAGTTTATAGCGTTATTGACCGACGAGAACGGGCTTAACATCAGCCAGCGGAATGTGACGGTTTCCACTTGCGGGATTGTGCCGCGGATGAGGGAGCTTGCAGATCGAAAGCTTGCGATCACGCTGGCGCTGTCACTCCACGCGTCCACACAGGAAAAGCGCCTGACGCTGATGCCGGTCGCAAACAAATACGGGCTTGCGGAGGTTCTTTCGGCCTGCCGTTATTACTTTGCCAAGACCGGCAGACGGGTAACATTTGAGTACAGTCTGGTGGCCGGGGTGAACGATTGCGCCGCGGAGGCAAAGGAGCTTGCGGATCTGGTGCGCGGCATGAACTGTCATATCAATCTGATCCCGGTCAATCCGATCAAAGAAAATGACTTTAGACAGCCGGGAAGGAAGGCGATTCTGGCGTTCAAAAATAAACTTGAAAGCAGCGGGATTCATGTTACAATAAGAAGGGAAATGGGACGGGATATTGACGGCGCCTGCGGGCAGCTGAGAAGAAGATACGAAAGGCGGTGTGAGCAATGAAGACATTTTCCATGACAGACGTTGGGAGAAAAAGAGAGATCAATCAGGATTATATGTATACGTCGGAAGCGGCTGTCGGAAGCCTGCCCAATCTTTTTTTGGTTGCGGACGGTATGGGCGGTCATGCGGCGGGAGATTATGCTTCGCGCTTTACCGTGGAAAAGGTCGTGGATTACGTCTTAAACGCCGCGAAGTCCGAGCCGATCCTGGTATTGGGAGAGGCAATTCGGGAGGCCAATTATCTGCTGTACCAGGAGGCAGATAAGGACAGTGAGAAAAAAGATATGGGGACTACGATCGTGGCGGCTGTGGTGAGCGGCAGTCAGTTGTATACTGCCAATGTGGGTGACAGCCGGCTTTATGTTATCAACCATGAGGGGATTACGCAGATTACAAGAGATCATTCTCTGGTGCAGGAAATGGTGCGCATGGGAGAGATGAATAAGGAGGACGCTAAAGAGCACCCGGACAAAAACATCATTACCCGCGCGGTGGGCGTGATGCCGGAAGTGGCCGTGGACTTTTTTGAGACCAGCCTTAGGGCCGGCGATCTGGTGTTACTCTGCACGGACGGCCTGACAAATATGGTGGAGGATGAAGAGATTCGCCGTATCGTCTTAGAGCAGAGGGATATGGTGGAGATGGCGGAGAAATTAATTCAGAAAGCCAATGAGAACGGCGGCAGGGACAACATCACAGCCGTGTTGATTGATTTACAGCTTTCGATTTAGGATAGATTTGGAGGTTCAGGCATGTTGGAAATGAATTATATCGCAGACCGTTATGAGATCATCGATAAGATTGGCGCCGGCGGCATGTCCGATGTCTACAAGGCAAAGGATTTGACGCTGGGACGTTTTGTCGCGATCAAGGTGTTGAAAGCGGAGTTTTCCGAGGACATGAATTTTGTGACAAAGTTCCGCACAGAGGCGCAGTCCGCTGCGGGGCTGGAGCATCCTAACATTGTCAATATTTATGATGTCGGCAGTGAAAACGGTATCCACTACATTGTCATGGAGTATGTGGAGGGTATTACGCTAAAGACTTATATCGAGAAGAAAGGGCAGCTGACGTTTAAAGAGGCGATCAGCATTGCCATTCAGGTGGGCCGGGGCATTGAGGCGGCTCATGCCAAAAATATTATCCATCGCGATATCAAGCCGCAAAATATTATCATATCCACCGAGGGTAAAGTGAAAGTGACCGATTTTGGCATTGCCAGGGCGGCGACTTCCAATACGATCAATTCCGATGTCATGGGGTCCGTTCATTATTCCTCCCCGGAACAGGCGAGAAACGGTTTTGTGGACGGCAAGAGCGACATTTATTCGCTGGGAATCGTGATGTACGAGATGGTGACGGGACGCGTTCCCTTTGACGGGGATACCACGGTGGCGGTTGCCATCCAGCATCTTCAGGAGGATATGGTGATTCCCAGCATCTATGCGCCCGATCTTCCCATCAGCATGGAAAAAATTATTCTCAAGTGTACGCAGAAAAATCCCGATCGGCGCTATGAGTCAATCATGGCGCTGCTTGCGGACTTAAGAAAAGCGCTCATCAATCCGCAGGAGGATTTTGTCGTGATGGTTCCGGCGGTGAATCAGGATAAGACGCGCATTATCCGCGAGGGTGACCTGCATCAGATACAAAAGGAGGCGGAGACGGTTCATGTGAAACCGCAGGTATACGAGCAGGCAAAGCCTGCGTCTGGCCCCGCCTCAAAGCCTGTGCAAAGGCAGGCGCCGGTCAAGAAACAGCCGGAGCCGGAAGAGGCGTACGATTATGAGGAGGAAGAGGAGAGCGAGGTAAATCCCGGTATGGAGAAAGCGATCACTATAATGGAGATCGGCGCCGGGTTAATCATCGTTGCAGTAATTATTTTCCTCTTAATCAACCTTCTTGGGGGATTTTCCGGCAAGGATAAGGGGAACAGCGAGAGCTCCGAGCAGACGCAGACCCAGGCGACGGAGACGGGGGCAGTGTCGGAAGCTATGTCCGAGACGGCGGCGAGCGAGGCCATCAAAGACGGCGTCGTAGTTCCGAACGTGGCCGGAAAAACGTATGAGGAGGCCCAGGAAATTTTAAACGGGCAGAGGCTCGGTATCCGGGAAAATGGCAGTACTTCCTCCGACGAGTACGAGGTAGGACAGATTGTAAGCCAGGAACCGGCGGCAGAGACGACAGTGGAAGCCAATACAACGATTTTGGTGATCACCAGCAGCGGCAAGGGGAGCATTGATATACCGAGCGTAGAGGGCAAGAAAGAGGCCGAGGCCGTGTCCGCGCTTTCCGGTGATTTTAAAGTGAATAAAACGTATTCCCACAGTGACACGGTGGAAGCCGGGTACGTCATGTCCCAGTCCCCGGCTGGCGGCAGCCAGGGCAAGTCCGGCGATACGATTACCATAGAGATCAGCCAGGGCAAAGAGGCGGTCACTGTTCCCGATGTGACGACCACTTACAAATCTGAGGAACAGGCCAAGGCGCTGCTTACGGATTTTGTGGTGACGGTAACAAGGATGCATCACGAAGAGAGGCCGGCAGGTATTGTGATCGGTCAGAGCATTGAGGCGGGCAAACAGGTGGAGAAAGGCACGGCCATTACCATCATAGTCAGCGACGGGCCGACGCCTTCGCAGAATATCACCACGACCACTTACAAATTTAAGGCGACGATCAAAGCGCCCTCCGATACGTCCAATGTGTCCGGTGCGGATATCATACTCAAAGATTCCGCCGGAAAACCGATCGAACAGTGGCTAGACCAGCCGATCAGCAGGTTTGGCGCCGACGGATTGTCATTGAATAAGGGCGGTATTTTCTCCAAAACGGGGACGCTCACGATTACCTGGCTCGATTTGGACGGTGTGGAGATCAATACAGAGACGAAAACAGTGGAATTTGTGCCGGAATCTTAAAGCCGGATGGTGGCGGGAAATATGCAGGGAAAGATTGTGAAAGGAATTTCCGGGTTCTACTATGTGCATGTGGCGGAATCCGGAATTTATGAGTGTAAGGCAAAAGGAATTTTCCGCAACCTTAACATGAAACCTCTTGTGGGGGATAATGTGGAGATCGCGGTACTTGATGATGCCGAAAAAACAGGGAATATTGAGCAGATTCTGCCGAGGAACAATCTGCTGGTCCGCCCGGCGGTGGCCAACATCGATCTGGCGCTGATTATCTTTGCAGCGGCAAAGCCGCAGCCCAATTTTAATTTGCTTGACCGGTTTTTAGTGATGATGCAATATCAGAATGTGCCGGTCACAATCTGTTTTAATAAGACAGATCTTGTGACCGAGGAGGAATTGCATACATTTTCAGATGTTTATGAGAAGTGCGGTTATCCGGTCGTCTACACTAGTGCCGACCGAAAGTGCGGGATGGGTGGACTTTTGACCATGCTTGAGGGAAAGACGACTGCTGTGGCGGGACCTTCTGGTGTGGGAAAGTCCTCTCTGGTAAACTGCCTGCAGCCGGATATTAGGATGCAGACCGGAGAGATCAGCCGTAAGATCGAGAGGGGGCGCCACACGACGCGCCATTCAGAGATTATCCCCATACATGGAAACACATATATCATGGATACCCCTGGTTTTTCCACGCTGGATATTCCCGGGTTTGACAAGGAGGATTTGCAGAGGTTTTACCCGGAATTTGCAGCATTTGAGCCTTACTGCCGTTTTCAGGGATGCAGCCATTTGAGTGAGCCCGACTGCGGTGTCAAGCAGGCGCTGGCGCAGGGCGGCATCAGCAGTCTGCGCTATGAGAATTACCGGTTATTGTACGAAGAATGTAAGAGGATGAAGAAGTATTAGGATACCAGGAGGGAATACGGCAATGAAATGTTTATCACCATCCATATTAGCGGCAGATTTTTCAAAACTGGGGGAACAGATCGCGCAGTTGGACGAAGCTGGGGCACAGTATGTGCATATCGATGTGGCGGATGGCATGTTCGCGCCCAGTATCACGTTTGGATTGCCCGTGATTGCCTCGATACGCGAACACACGGAGCGTATTTTTGACGTGCATCTGATGATTGAGGAGCCGGCGCGTTATATCCAGGACTTTGTGGAGGCCGGCGCGGATATTATAACGGTACATGCGGAGAGTACGAAACATCTGGACCGGACGATCGAGGAGATCAAGAAAAACGGCGTGCTGGCGGGCGTAGCGCTCAATCCGGCGACGCCGTTATCGGCGCTTGACTGTGTGCTCGACAAGGTGGATATGGTGCTGATTATGACGGTAAATCCGGGTTTCGGCGGTCAGGAGCTGATTCCGTACACGCTCGATAAGGTGCGTGATTTGCAGCAAATCCTCGAGCGAAGGGGATTAAAGACCGATATCGAGGTGGACGGCGGCATCAATCTGTTTAATGTGGAGGAAGTGCTGGCGGCGGGCGCCAATATTATTGTGGCGGGCAGCGCAGTATTTTCCGGTGATGTGAGGGATAACACCCGCCAGTTTTTGAGTCTGATCAACGGCCAGGGAGCGCGCTACTGATGAGGCGGGCGGTCATTGTGGCAGGCGGCAGGAAAACGCCAGATCTTGTGCGCCGCCAGATCGCGGACGAGGGCGCGGAAATTTTGATTGCAGCCGATTCCGGGATGGAGGTTTTTTATGAAATTGGAATTGCGCCGCATGTGATTGTCGGAGATTTTGATTCCGTGAAGCCGGAGATCGCAGCCCATTTCAGGCAGGACACAACGATCTGTTTTCACGAGCTAAATCCCGTCAAGGACGATACCGATACGGAGGCGGCAATTCGGCTGGCGATCTCCATGGGAGCGGAGGAGATTGCACTGTTTGGAGCGCTCGGTACCCGCATGGACCATGTACTCGGTAATCTTGAGCTGCTTTGCATTGGGCTTAAAGCGGGAGTGCCGATCACGATATTGGATGATGCCAACCGGATTCGCATGATTGACCGGAGTGTGCGGCTTCTAAAAAAGGAGCAATACGGCGATTATGTGTCTTTCGTGCCCTACACCAAAGATGGGATGGAAATCACCCTGCAGGGATTTAAGTACCCGCTTGACTACTATTATCTGACGGGCGGAACCTCGCTTTGCATCAGCAACGAGATCACGGAGGATGAGGCGGAAGTGATCTTTGAGCGGGGAGTACTTTTGATGATAGAAGCTAAGGATTAAAATTTTTTTGATATGATAAAAGGCAAGTAGAGCGAAGTCATTTTATAGGATATAGACATTTATACCCTGATATGGTAATATATTACTTATTCTATCAGGGTTTTTATATTTTATTTTGCATGTAAAGAAAGGAGCATTTTAATAGAGATGAAACTTGGAATTGTAGGTTTGCCCAATGTCGGAAAAAGTACACTGTTTAATTCGCTCACGAAGGCGGGGGCGGAGTCGGCCAATTATCCGTTCTGTACGATCGACCCTAATGTGGGTATTGTGGCCGTGCCGGACGAGCGTTTGAAAAAACTGGGTGACTTATACCATTCTAAGAAAGTGACGCCTGCGGTGATTGAGTTTGTAGATATCGCCGGGCTGGTAAAAGGCGCCAGCAAAGGAGAGGGACTTGGCAATCAGTTCCTGGCCAATATTCGTGAGGTGGATGCGATCGTACATGTGGTGCGCTGCTTCGAGGATACCAATGTCGTACATGTGGACGGCAGTGTGGACCCGGCGCGAGATATTGAGACGATCAATCTGGAATTGATTTTTTCCGATGTGGAGATATTGGAGCGCAGAATTGCCAAGGTGGCGAAGCAGGCGCGCATGGATAAGACGCTTGCGAAAGAGCTGGAGCTGCTTGAGGCGGTGAAAGCGCATCTGGAAGCGGGCAGCCTGGCAAAGACTTTTGAGGTGCCGGACGATGAGGATGCCGCGGAGTGGTTTCAATCCTACAATCTGCTGACGGCAAAACCCGTCATCTACGCGGCGAATGTCTCGGAGGATGATCTTGCCGACGACGGGGTCAATCAGCCCTATGTGGAGGCTGTGCGCAGGCTGGCAGCGGCGGAGGACAGCGAGGTGTTTGTGATCTGTGCGCAGATCGAGCAGGAGATTGCGGAACTTGAGGAAGAAGAAAAGGCAATGTTTTTGGAAGAGCTCGGTTTAAAGGAATCGGGACTTGAGAAGCTAATTACTGCCAGCTACAGTCTGCTCGGCCTAATCAGCTATCTGACTTCCGGTGAGGATGAGACGAGGGCCTGGACGATCAAGAAAGGGACAAAGGCGCCTCAGGCGGCCGGAAAGATACACTCCGATTTCGAGCGCGGTTTTATCCGCGCCGAGGTAGTCAACTATCAGGATTTGCTGGACTGCGGCAGCTTATCCGCGGCAAAAGAAAAGGGGATTGTCGGCTTAGAGGGGAAAGAATATGTGGTCAAAGACGGGGATGTAATTTTGTTCCGCTTTAATGTCTGACAGCCCATTGTGCTGACATAAAAGCGAGCCGGCAGGCATAGTATTTTTTAAGAGAGTAACAGAGGTAGCAGCGGATGCGCTTTTGTGAATTGCAGGAAAAAGAAATCATTAACATTGCGGACGGCAAATGTATCGGTATGGCGCGGGATTTAGACCTGGACGTACAAAACGGCTGCATCATAGCGCTGATCGTGCCGGGGCCCGGTAAATGGCTTGGCTGTATCTGCAGAGAATACGAGATTTGTATTCCGTGGTGCAAGGTGGTAAAAGTGGGGCCCGATATCATACTGGTGGATGTGGACGAAAAAGAGGCGCGCCATAAAATACGCAAATGACGATAGGAAGTCAACGTTCGCAGACAGTTACTGGTGGTGATTAAATAATATAGTAACGATAGCCAGCAATTGAGAAAAAGGATGGTACTTGATATGAAATGTCCATTTTGTAACAGTGAAAATACGAGAGTGATCGATTCGAGACCAGCGGATGACAACAGCTCGATACGCAGAAGGCGTCTGTGCGATGAGTGTGGAAAACGTTTCACGACTTATGAGAAAGTGGAGACGATTCCGTTAATCGTCATCAAAAAAGACAATAACAGAGAACAGTATGACCGTTCTAAGATAGAAGCCGGCGTGCTGCGCTCCTGCCACAAGAGGCCGGTGTCGGTAAATCAGATCAGCCAGCTCGTGGACGAGGTGGAGACGGAGATCTTTAACCGTGAGGAAAAAGAGATTTCCAGCGCACAAATTGGAGAACTGGTCATGGATAAGTTAAGAGATTTAGAGGCTGTAGCATACGTGCGTTTCGCGTCTGTCTACCGCGAATTTAAAGATGTCAACACTTTTATGGATGAACTGAAAAAGATGCTGGATAAATAGCAAAAGAAGTCATAAAATACGGTGACGACAAAAGTGTGAATGATACAATGGTCTACGGAGCCGTTTCACAGAGCAATCCACTTGCCTGTGGGGCGGCTTGTTTTGTCATAAAACAAGGTAAAGGAGAAGAGCTATGGCGCAGATTGCAGAAGTAATTCAATACGAAGGTGACAACAGTACCTTTATCTGGAAACATCCCTGTGAAGATTTTAACAGTCTCACGCAGTTGATTGTCCATGAGAGCCAAGAGGCCATTTTTTTTATGAACGGCCAGGCGCTCGATCTGTTTGGCGCCGGGAGGTACACACTGGAGACAGAAAATATTCCATTGATCGGAAGATTTTTAAACCGTGTGACCGGCGACCGGACACCGTTTCACTGTGAGGTCTATTTTATCAACAAGACCGAGCAGATGTCGATTAAATGGGGAACCGATTCTAAGGTGCAGTACATAGAGCCGACCTATGGCTTTCCGCTCTCGATCGGAGCGTCGGGCGAGATGAGCCTTCGGGTGGAGGACAGCCGCAAGCTGCTGATTAAGTTGGTCGGCACCGAAAAATCGCTGGGACAGCAGCAGCTGGTATCCCTGTTTCGGGCCTTTTTGATGACGCGGGTTAAGACGTATATCGCCCAAGTAATCAAAAATAATAAAATCAATATCTTTGAGATTGACGAAAATCTCACAACATTTTCTGAACATCTGCACGGTATGCTGGTTCCCGACTTTGCCGATTACGGCGTTTCCCTAGAACGGTTCTTTGTCATGAACATCGTAAAACCGGACGGCGAACGCCAGTACGAAAAGTTTAAAGAACTGCATTTCCGCCAGTACGCGGATATTGCGGAGGCCAAGCTGCGGCAGCAGACTGATATTATCTACGCGCAGACGGAGGCGCAGAAGGTTGTGATCGATTCTCAGGCGCAGGCCGCAAAGCGTGCGCAGGAGGGATACACATATGCGCAGGAACGCGGGTTTGACGTCGCGGGGCAGGTTGCGAGTAACGAGGCGGTCGGCCAGTTTACCAATATGGGCGTGGGTCTTGGTACGATGATGGGGGTTGGAGGCGCAGTCGGAGGCATTGTCGGGGGCGCGGTAAATAGCGCCATTGGCGGCGCCGCGGTGCAGCGGTCCACACAGCCGGGCGCTGCGGTGTGCCCCTCGTGCGGTGCCATGGTTCCCGATGGGGCCAAGTTTTGTCTCGAGTGCGGCAGTAAGATAGAGTCCGTTCCACAGGGCATGATCGTTTGCCCGGACTGTGGCAAGACGGTTGTAAAAGGAAAATTTTGTCTCGAGTGTGGCCATAAATTTACGAATAGTTGTCCAAATTGCGGCAAAGATGTGCCTGATGAAGCCAAATTTTGTCTGGAATGTGGAGAAAAACTTTAAGTTTGGAGGATACGGAGATGAAAAAGAATTTTAAATACTATGTGTTGGTATGGGCGATTTTGCTTGTCATATTTCAGATTACAGTCTTTGTCACACCGGGTGAGATCGCGGGAATCAGCAAGTTTGACGCTTCCTTTTGGGTCGGCTATGTGTTTATTATGATTGCGTTTATCGGCCAGCTTGCCTGTGCGTATGCCGCGCTCAATACGAATGACCGCAGGAAACTCTTTCTCAATATTCCGCTTGTGACGATCAGCTATACAGCGTTTTTGGTGTCTTTTGTGTGCGGCGCGCTGTGTATGGCTGTGCCCGGTCTGCCGTATTGGGTGGGAATCGTCGTCTGTGTGCTGATGCTTGGGTTGAGCGCCATTGCCGTTGTGCAGGCGAAAGCTGCCGCCGATCTTGTATCTAATGTGGGAGATAAGGTAAAAGCGAAGACATTGTTTATCAGGGTGTTGACTGCGGACGCTGAGAGCCTTATGGCGAAAGCCGCTACAGACAGCTCAAAAGCTGCCTGCAAGAAAGTGTATGAGGCTGTGCGCTACAGCGATCCCATGTCCGATGAAGCGCTCTCCGGCATCGAATCCCAGATTACTTTGAAGTTCAATGAATTTTCCAAGGCTGTTACAGCCGATGCGAAACAGGCTGCCGCAATGGCGGAGGAACTGGTGGTATTGCTGGGGGACAGAAACAAACGGTGTAAGCTGTTGAAGTGACGAAAATGATTGCATGGGAAAATGGAGGAAAAATGTCAATATTTAAATGTAAAATGTGCGGCGGCACACTGGAATTTGCTGACGGTGATACAATTGCTGTCTGCGATAGCTGCGGTTCGAGGCAGACGCTGCCAAGGCTCGATGACGAGCGGCGGGCCAATCTCTACGACCGGGCAAACCATTTCAGACGCAACGACGAGTTTGACCGGGCGATGGGCATCTATGAGCAGATCTTAAACGAGGACGGCACCGACGCCGAGGCGTACTGGTCGATCGTGCTCTGCCGTTATGGTATCGAGTATGTGGAGGACCCGGCGACACACAGGCGTGTGCCGACGGTAAACCGGACGCAGTTTACGTCCATTTTTGACGACGACAACTACCAGTCCGCCATCCGTTACGCCGACGGCGCGCAGCGCGAAGTTTATCAGGAAGAAGCGCAGGCCATCAACGAGATACAAAAAGGTATCCTGGCGATCTCGGAGCAGGAGGAGCCGTTTGACGTCTTTATTTGCTACAAGGAGACGGACAACGGAGGCAGGAGGACGCAAGACAGCGTGCTCGCCAACGATTTGTATCACGAGCTGACGGAGGAGGGGTTTAAGGTCTTTTTCTCCCGCATCACGCTCGAGGATAAGCTCGGCACGGCCTACGAGCCCTACATCTTTGCGGCGCTCAACTCGGCCAGGGTGATGGTGGTGATTGGGACGAGGCCCGAATACTACAATGCCGTCTGGGTCAAAAACGAGTGGAGCCGCTATCTGGCGCTGATTAAAGGCGGAGCGAAGAAGGTACTGATTCCGGCTTACCGCGATATGGACCCTTACGATCTGCCGGAGGAGTTTTCGCATTTGCAGGCGCAGGATATGGCAAAGCTTGGGTTTATGCAGGATTTGATACGCGGGATTAAAAAAATTGCGGCGGACGGTGCGGCGGAGCCAACGGGGGAGCGGACGGCGGCGACAGGGGCCGTGAGTGCGCCTACTGCGCCGCTTTTGCGGCGTGCTTTCTTGTTTCTCGAGGATCGCAGATGGGAGGAGGCAGACGAGTATTGTGAAAAAGTGCTCGACCAGGACCCGGAATGTGCCAGGGCTTATATCGGTAAGCTGATGGCCGAATTGCACGTCACGAAACAGGAGGCGCTTGCGGAGGAGGAAGAGTCCTACGCACATCTTGACAACTACTGCAAAGCGTTCCGCTTTGCAGATGAGGCGTTAAAGGCCGTGCTTAACGACTACATAGGCACAGTCAATACCCGTATGGAAAACAACCGTATGGAAGCGATTTATGTGGATGCGGTCAGAAAAATGGAGTCTGCGAAAAATGAGCAGAGCTGTGAGACGGCGGCGCATCTATTTGGAAGGATACCGGAATATAAAGATGCTGTCGAATTGAGGGAGCATTGCCTGGAACGGGCGGAGAACTGCCGCAAGAACAGGATTTACGAAAATGCCCAAAACGAAATGAACGGCGGCAGGGCGGGAAGTTATGAGTCAGCGATCAGACATTTGCAGACGATAGCCGGCTGGAAAGATGCCGACGAATTGTTGCGGCTCTGCCAGGTAAAGCTTGCGGAGGCGAAAGAACGGGAAGAGGCCGAACGCCTTGCGGCAATAAAGCGTGCAAAGCGCAGGAAGGGTATTTTTAAGGGTATTTTTATAGCAGTTATCTTGTTTGCTGTAGCGGGAACCGCGCTTTTGCTCACAAAGAAATATTATTTAGGACCGGAAAAGAATTACCAGTCCGCGCTTGCGGTAATGGAAGCAGGGAATTATACAGAGGCATACAACTTGTTTGTCGAATTGGAGGGATATAAGGACAGTGTGATGATGCTTGACGAAAGTATGTATCGGTTGGCGTTACGGGATATCGAAGAGCAAAATTATTTAAATGCTTATAATCGTTTGCAAGAGTTGGGCGACTACAAAGATGGGGCGGCAAAGTGTGATGAAATTAAAACAGCTGCCTATCAGGAAATGCTGGAAACAGTAAAAGTTGGTGAAGAAATCTATTATGGGGTATATGAGCAGGACGGGAATGAGCTGAATGGCAAAGAAATTATAAAGTGGCTTGTGCTCGCCAGAGAAGAGAATAGATTTTTGGTGATCAGCAAAGACTGTCTCGACACACAGCCTTATCACAATACATATTGCAATATATCATGGGAAACATGTAGTTTACGTGGGTGGTTGAACGAGACATTTCTTGAGGAAGCGTTTGATGATGATGAACGGGCAAGGATTGTGCCCACAATAGTTTCTAATCCGAATAATTTGGAGTATGCTACCCGTGGCGGCAATGACACATCGGACAGCGTGTTTTTACTGAGTTCGAATGAATATTTGACTTTTAGTGTAGATGTGCCGGCGATTCCTACGACATATGCGAAAGCGCGAGGGGCTTCCATGGACGGAGAAGGTAGGTGCGTTTGGTGGATACGGTCGCCAGGCCGGTATAAAGATATGGCTATGTGCGTTAGGCGAGACGGTGGGATGGATGATCGGGGCAATAGAGTTAATAATGAAAA
Source organism: uncultured Roseburia sp. (assembly GCA_910584215.1). Classification (GTDB taxonomy): domain Bacteria; phylum Bacillota; class Clostridia; order Lachnospirales; family Lachnospiraceae; genus Roseburia. The sequence continues at coordinate 35,530 of CAJTYI010000019.1, forward strand.
CACAGCAGTCCGCCCTGCCATGTGGATTGACCTTGGAGATTAACAGAGAGAGGAAGATTTAGAAATGCTGCGTGTCCCCAAAACGGCGGCGCGCATGTTGCGTCAGGAGAAAAATGTCAATATTTAAATGCAAAATGTGCGGCGGCACACTGGAATTTGCCGCCGGTGATATGGTTGCCGTCTGCGATAGCTGCGGTTCGAGGCAGACGCTGCCAAGGCTCGATGACGAGCGGCGGGTGAATCTTTACGACCGGGCGAACCATTTCAGACGCAACGACGAGTTTGACCGGGCGATGGGCATTTATGAGCAGATTATAAACGAGGATGGCACTGACGCGGAGGCGTGAGCCATATATATTTGCGGCGCTCAATTCGGCCAGGGTGATGGTGGTGATCGGGACGAGGCCCGAATACTACAATGCCGTCTGGGTCAAAAACGAGTGGAGCCGCTATCTGGCGTTAATCAAAGGCGGGGCGAAGAAGGTACTGATTCCGGCTTACCGGGATATGGACCTTTATGACCTGCCGGAGGAGTTTTCGCATTTGCAAGCGCAGGAAAGTAATTTCTGTCTTTGCCACCGTTTTCATGATACTTGTGATATTGGCCGCGGTGGTGTTCGCAGTGGTGTTTGGTTTTACTTTTGTGTGATTTTACTATAACAATGGTATATTTTCATGTAATGGTGTGAGAAAGTTTTCTGGATTTTTGCAGACAATTGTGGTAAGATACAACATGTCCAAAGACCGGAGCCGATGATACCGCGGTCGCGGTGTTTGCAGTTTTCGCCTTAGCAGATCGATGGTCTGCATCAAAGTCGGTACAGGGCGTCGGCGTTTAGGATGAGACAGAAATGATACATGGAGAGTAAGACATGGAAGAGAAGAGGCACAGTGTAAAGACACTGGAGCGGCAATTGGAAATACAGGAGACATTGGTTAAATGCATCAATACACTGCACGGCACAGAGGATGTGGGCAGAGCCATACAGGAACTGCTGTCGATTATCGCACAATATCACGCGGCAGACCGCGCGTATATATTTGAGCTGGATCGGGAAAATCATGTGGTGGATAACACATATGAATGGTGCAGGGAGGGTGTGGAGGCGGAAATAGACCATTTGCAGCGCGTCGATATTTCTGTGATCGACCGCTGGCTGCCCTATTTTGAGCGCGAGGGAGAGTTTTATATCACATCGCTGTCCGGTGAAGTGGACCGGGCATCCGAGGAATACCGTATGCTAAAAGAGCAGGGGATAGACAGCCTTATGGCTGCTCCTCTCTATGTAAAGGGCGAATTGATGGGATTTTTGGGTGTGGATAATCCAAGGGAAAACACAGATACGCTGCTGCTTATGCGTTCTGTTGCGGCTTTTGTGGTGAATGATATTCAAAAACGTATTACGGAAGAACAGCAGATCATCGGCGCGCTGGCAGGTATCTATATTTCCATGTATCTTTTGAATATTTCAGAAGACACCTACCATGAGATTAAAAGCACGACACAGATCAAACAGCTCGTGGGCAGGCGGGGGACATCCGTCTACCAAAATATGGAAAAAGTAATGCGTCACTTGTGCGCGGATGAATATGTGGAAGAGATTCTTACATTTATGGATGTCCACACATTGGAGGAACGCATGCGTGGAAATGCAAGTATCAGCCGTGAGTTTGTGGGCAGGGTATCCGGCTGGTGCAGAGTCAGTTTTATACGTGTTGTGGAAGATGGAGAATATTTAGATAAAGTGATCTGCGCGGTGCAGGAAATCACAGCGGAGAAAGAGCGTGAGCTGGCATATCAGCAGGCAATCCGCGAGGCGGTAGAGAACCAAACCGATGCTATGACCGGCATCAGCAACCGCGGAGGCGGTGAACAGAAGATCAGTGAGTATCTGGAACATGGAACGGGAGGTATGTTCTGCCTGATGGATGTCGATAAGTTTAAGTTGGTGAACGATACCTTTGGACATGCGGTCGGCGATAAAGTCTTAAAAGAATTGGCTCAGACAATGAAAGAATCGTTTGACGACACAGATGTGGTGCTGCGAATCGGCGGGGACGAGTTTGCCGTCTATGCGCCGGGAGTTGCGGATGAGAGTGCGGGCGGGGAGAAGTTAGAACGTTTTTTCGCCTCGGTCGATGCGATTGTGATACCGGAGCTTAGAGAATGGAAGATATCTGTGAGCCTTGGAGCGGTGCTCTGTGACGGTCATAATGAGGATATGTTTGACGAGCTTTACCAGAAAGCGGACGCGGCAATGTATGTTTGCAAGAAAAATAAAGGAAAAATGTATGGTTTTTATCACGGGGACTTTGCGCGGACGTAATCTGCAAACTGTTCCAGAAATGAGGAGACGATGCTGGAGAGATTTTTTCCGGGGGAATATCTGGATTCTACCTACGACATAGATTTTGAACGCCTGTATGGGGAAGGATACCGGGGGCTGTTGTTTGATATCGACAATACACTCGTGCCGCACGGCGCGCCGGCTGACGAACGGGCCATAAAGTTGTTTGACCGTTTAAGGGCGATCGGCTATCAGTGTATGTTTCTTTCCAACAACAAGGAGCCAAGAGTGAAGCTGTTTGCGGAGCAAGTGGGGTATCCTTATATCTATAAGGCGGGAAAACCAAAGATATTAAACTACAAAAAGGCCATGGAGCATATGGGATTGACGCAGGAAAACACGATATTTGTGGGAGACCAGATCTTTACCGACATATATGGCGCCAATCGCGCAGGAATCCGCACGATTCTGGTAAAACCGATTCATCCGAAAGAGGAGATTCAGATCGTGCTTAAACGCTATTTGGAGAAAATTGTGCTGCATTGTTACCGCAAGAGTAAGTAGCGTGAAAAGTACTTGTAAGGCTCATGCCAGAGGGCATTTCGCCAACAAGTACTAAGTTTCACGCCGAAAAACGCCCCAATAGGCGTTTTTCGGCGTGATTTGAGATTCCGCAAAGCAAAATCATGGGGGGGTAGTGCGTAAAGTAGTTCTAAGACTTATTTCGGAGGGCATTGGCGTGAAACAAGTTTGCGCCCCCAAATGCACAAATTTTTGCACAAATTTAGGATTGAAACGTGTCGCAAAGCGGCAGAATGGAGGTTTGTATGAGGATTGCAGTCGCAAATGATCACGCGGCGGTGGAATTAAAGTCCAAGATCGCGTCATACTTAAAAGAGTTGGGACACGAGGTAGTAAATTACGGTACGGACGAGACAAAAAGTTGTGATTACCCGGTCTACGGTGAAAAAGTGGGGCGGGCCGTGGCGGCCGGCGAAGTCGACTGCGGCGTGCTGATCTGCGGGACAGGTGTAGGGATTTCCATCGCGGCCAACAAAGTGAGGGGGGTGCGCGCTGCGGTTTGTTCCGACACTGCGACTGCCCGGCTGGTGAAGCAGCACAATAACGCCAACATCATTGCGTTTGGCGCGCGCATTGTGGGGGAGGAGCTGGCGAAAGATATTGTAAAAGCCTATCTGGACGCTGAGTTTATGGGGGACAGACACAGTAAACGCGTGGATATGATTCATGAAATCGAGATGCGCCGTCAGTAGTGAGAAGATCTTTGTTTTTCTGCAAAGAAATAACTTGAAATATGTCAATATTTATTATACAATAGAAAAACGAGAGAGCCCAAATATCGGGACATATGTTTAAGGAGGAAATTACATGATTTCAGCAGGCGATTTCAGAAATGGTGTCACCATCGAGTTAGAGGGTAACATTTTTCAGATTATTGAATTCCAGCACGTGAAACCGGGAAAAGGCGCAGCGTTTGTCAGAACAAAGTTAAAAAATATTAAGAGCGGCGGCGTTGTAGAGAAGACATTCCGGCCGACGGAGAAATGCCCGACTGCACATATCGATAGAAAAGATTACACCTATCTGTACGCGGATGGTGATCTTTACAATTTTATGGATGCAGAGACCTATGAGCAGATCGCGTTATCTAAAGACGATATCGGCGATGCGCTCAAGTTTGTGAAAGAGAACGAGATGGTTAAGATGTGCTCCCACAATGGCAGTGTATTCGCAGTAGAGCCGCCGTTGTTCGTCGAGTTAAAGATTACGGAGACAGAGCCTGGATTTAAGGGTGATACCGCTACCGGTGCCACCAAGCCGGCGATTGTAGAGACCGGTGCCACCGTGTATGTGCCGCTGTTTGTGGAGCAGGAGGATACGATCAAGATTGATACCCGTACCGGAGAATATCTCTCTCGCGTATAGTTGGTCTGTTAGGCGTATATGGCATAAATGCTTTATGGAATGTGGCAAGTATGAATTTTACCAAGCTAAGCAAATAAAGGAATCATATGGACAGGCTGAGTCTGTATTGAATTTACATGAAAGGATATCGCATACTGGATGGTGGCGATATCCTTTTGTGGTTTTTTGTAACTACAATTTACTTCTCCTTTCCCAGCATCCGGTACAGTATCACGACCGTGAGCAGCGAGGTGATGATCTGGCTTGCCAAAAGCCCGATCAGATAGCTGCGGATACCGTAGACGGGTAGGGCGAACAGCACAAACACGATGCGGATGCCGCAGGCTATGAGACTTAGCATAAACGTGACGCCGGGGTGTCCGAGTCCGTGCAGGATGCTGTTTAGGGTGGCGCTAAGATAGAGGAACGGGCAAATCCATCCCAGCGTAATGATAAAGGTGCCGGAGAGGGAGTTACTAAACAGCAGGTTGCCAATCC
>CAJTYI010000020.1:0-19031 GCA_910584215.1 uncultured Roseburia sp.
ACTGATGGCAAAGATCGGTCAGGTGATCAGTACATACAGCGAGAATGTTATTGAGGTGGAAGGTCATACGGACAACGTACCAATACACTCTTCCAAATATGAGGATAACAATGTTCTCTCAATGTACAGAGCGTTGACCGTCACGGATTATCTGCGGGAAGTGACAGATATTGTACCGGCGCATTTTAAGTCGTCGGGAAGAGGTGAGTATCTTCCGATCGCCGACAACGGCACTCCCGAGGGGAGAGCGAGAAACAGGCGCGTAGAGATCAAAATATATAATTCATATTATTCTAATCTAAATGACAATGTTAATGAATAGGAAGGAAAGCATATGAAAAAGAATCTGATATCGGTACTTATACTTACACTGGTTTTGGCAAATCTTGTTTTGACGGCGATTCTTGTGTTTACGGTGATCCCGCAGACCAAGAAATCAAACGCGCTTATTGACGAGGTCTGCTCGGCCATTGATCTGGAGCTGGAAGGCGGGCAGAACAAAGATCTCTCACAGGTTCCGATTGCGGATATTGAGGTATACAATATTACCGACAATTTTACAGTTTCTCTAAAGCCTGGCGAGGGAGATGAGAAAGATCACTATGCAATATTTTCCGTGGGACTGTCGCTGAATACAAAGAGCGATGCTTATTCCACATACAAGGGAAGTGAGGGATTGGCGGAGAAAGAGACGATTATCCGCAATGAGATCAATACAATAGTGGCAAATTATACGATCGAAGAGTTTAAAGCCGATAGCCATAAGGCTGTAAAGGAGGAGATTCTTTCCTCGATGCAGGCTATGTTTGAGGGAAAAGATTTTATTGTAGGTGTCAACTTCTCAAGTGTAAATGCAGAATAAGAGTCATACATGAGACGCGATTGGGTGGTGAAAAAGGATGAGTGATATCTTATCGCAGGATGAGATTGACCGATTATTGAAGCAGTTGAGCAGTGGCGAGCTCGATGTGGAAAATATCGAAGAAAAGAAAGAGAAACAAATAAAAAACTATGATTTTGCACGTCCTGCTAAGTTCTCTAAGGAGCACTTGCGTACGCTTGAGATTATTTTTGAGCATTATGGGCGGTTGCTTTCAGCCAATTTACCGGTATATTTGCGAAAATCTGTACAGGTGGAAGTGATGAGTTCGGAGGCTGTCACCTATTCGGAGTTCTCGAACGCCTTGTCGAATCCGGTGCTGCTTGGGATTGTCAATTTTGCGCCTTTGTCTGGCAGTATTATTATCGAGATGGCAAATAATATCGGTTATTCGATTGTGGATCGCATGTTGGGCGGTATCGGTACACCGCTTGATAAAGTGCGTGAGTTTTCCGAGATCGAGCTGCTGATTATCGAGCGGATTTATAATGTCTGTGTGGAGCTGCTGATCGAGCCTTGGAGCAGTGTGCACGAATTGTCACCGCGTTTGGAGCGGATTGAGACGAATTCGCAGTACGCACAGATCATATCGCCAACTGAGATGATAGCGCTTCTCACACTTAACATTAAAATCGGTGATGTGGAGGGGCTCATCAATATCTGTCTTCCATATATGACACTGGAAGACGTTATGGATAAGTTAAATACCAAGTACTGGTATTCAAGTCTGCAGGATAAGGACGAGAAAGTTTATACGGATACGGTGGAGGCTTTAATTTCTAAGGCTCCAATGCCGATTAAAGCAGTGCTGGGCAACAGCAGCATATCTGTGAATGATTTTATCGGCTTGCAGTTGGGGGATATCATACGATTAGATACTAAGGTAAATGAGGCGTTAAATATATTTGTTGGTAATATGCGAAAGTTTACTGCGCTGCCGGGCGCTTCCGGTGACAATTATGCAGTAAGAATTACATCAGTAATTAGAGAGGAGCAGTAGAATGGATGGAGGAGTAATGTCCCAGGAAGAAATCAATGCTCTGTTAAATAGTTCCGGCGATGACGAGACGACGTCTACGTCTGTTGGGGAATTACTGAGCAGTGATGAAAAAGATGCCATCGGCGAGATTGGCAATATCAGTATGGGAACAGCGGCTACTACCTTATTTTCTCTGGTAAACAGAAAGGTAGAGATTTCCACACCGGTAGTATCATTTGCAACTTGGAGCGATATATGCGACGCCTATGAGCGTCCGTGTGTATTTATCCGCATAGCGTATACGGTAGGTTTGGACGGCAGCAATATCCTTGTTTTAAAGGAAAATGATGTAAAGATTATTACGGATTTGATGATGGGCGGTGATGGCACGAACACCGAACAGGAGCTTGGAGAATTGCATTTGAGCGCCATCAGTGAGGCCATGAATCAGATGATGGGTTCTTCGGCCACGTCGTTATCATCCATGTTGAATAAAGTGATCGATATCAGTCCACCGACTGCCGATCTGGTTGATTTGCAGGATACGGTCGATGAGAGTACGATCGACGAGTTTTTGTCGGGAGAGTTTGTCAAGATCTCTTTCCGGATGGAAATCGGAGACCTGATCGACAGTGAGATTATGCAGTTGTATCCGGTATCTTTCGCGAAAGAGATGTGCTCGAGCGTCTCAAAGAATATGGAGGAAGATACAAATTCTACCGCGGGGGCGAGAAAAAAAGAGACGGCCCCGGTCGCAGCGCCGCAGCCGATGCCACAACCGGCACCGCAGCAGCCGCAACAGCAGCCTATGGGGCAGCCTATGATGATGGGACAGCCCATGATGGCACCGCCTATGATGGGGATGGATATGTCACAGATGTATGGACAACAGGTAAATGTGCAGCCTGCACAATTTCAGGCATTTTCGGGCAACATGCCGATGGGTTTTGGACCGGAAAATATCGACTTAATTATGGATGTACCACTTGAGGTGACGGTGGAACTTGGAAGAACTTCAAAATCCATAAAAGAAATCCTTGATTTTGCACCAGGAACTATTATAGAATTAAATCGTATCGCTGGTGAACCAATTGACGTGTTAGTAAACGGAAAATACGTTGCCAAAGGCGAGGTAGTAATCATAGAAGAAAGCTATGGTATCCGTATTACTGAGATAGTAAAATAGTCTAAGAACCAAGAAAAATGGAAAGGAATAGGAGAGAATATTATGGCAAAGATAATGATTTGTGATGATGCAGCATTTATGAGAATGATGATTAAGGACATTCTGACCAAGAACGGTTATGAGATTGCTGCTGAAGCAGAGAATGGAGCGATTGCGGTAGAAAAGTATCCTGAGACGAAACCGGATTTGGTATTGATGGATATTACCATGCCCGATATGGATGGTATTCAGGCTCTGAAGAAAATTAAGGAGATTGATGCCAGTGCAAATATTATTATGTGTTCTGCAATGGGACAGCAGGCAATGGTAATCGAGGCGATCCAGTCTGGAGCAAAAGACTTTATCGTAAAGCCATTCCAGGCGGAGCGTGTTCTCGAAGCCGTTAAGAAGGTAGTTGGTTAAATATATATTGCTTAGTTCTTCTTTGAGCAGTTTTATCCAACTCGTCGGTGTTTTACTTATTTTTTTGTTTGTCCTCTTTATCACATACGTTGTGACGAGGTGGCTTGCAGGCTACCAGAAAGGGCAGATGACCGGACATAATATCGAGGTGGTAGAGACAGCCAGGATAGCCAACAACAAGTTTATTCAGATTGTAAAGACAGGTGATGTGTATCTGGTGATTGCCGTTGGCAAGGATGAAGTCAGTCTCTTGACTCAGTTGACGGAGGAACAACTGGAAACACTGTCTGCCAATCACTCGGAGAGTGTTTTGAAAACGGAGAGTTTTCAGGAGATTTTATCAAAGGTAAAAGAGCGTTTTCCGAAGAAGAAGGATTAAGTGCGAAGGAATATTATGACAAGATTAAAAAAAGCATATTGTAGAATATCATTTCTGGCGGCTGTGTTTATTTTCATTTCAGCGATGATGTTTATGGCTTTTCATACAGAAGTGTATGCAGCTTCCAACGATCTGCAGGGAATCGAAGGATTGACGCCGCCCGCTGAAAATGAAGGGCTGTTGGATGCCAAAAGTGATAGTACGAATGGTTTTTCTTTCAATTACAACAATGATACCGGTTCGTTGTCAACGCCAGTGCGCGCTTTGTTAGTACTTACGATCATCGCGTTGGCGCCATCTTTACTGATTATGTTGACTTCTTATACCAGGATTATTATTGTACTGCATTTTATTCGTACAGCGATTGGTACGCAGAGTTCTCCGCCCAATCAGGTGATGATTGGTCTTGCTTTGTTTATGACATTTTTCATCATGTGGCCTACATTTCAGGAGATTAATGAGAAAGCGATTGTGCCGCTCGACAATGGTGAGATTACATTTGAACAGGCAATGGAGGAGGCCGAAGCGCCGCTTCGCACATTTATGGAAGGACAGACGCTTGATAAAGATCTGGCGCTGTTTATAGATGCCGCAGGGGAATCTTATAACAGGGATGAAGAGGTTCCTATGGTTATGCTGATACCGGCATTTATACTGAGTGAAATGCGCTATGCCTTTATTATGGGATTTGTCATCTACATTCCATTTATCGTAATTGATATGGTAGTGGCGTCCGTGTTGATGTCTATGGGTATGATGATGTTGCCGCCGACAACGATTTCATTGCCCTTTAAGATTTTATTGTTTATCATGGCGGATGGTTGGAATCTGGTGATTGCCAATTTGATGAAAACGTTTTACTGACGGTGAAGTTTGGAGTTAAGAAGGTGAGAGTATGACACAGGGTGAAGTACTTGATATAATGCGTGAAGCACTCTATATGATATTGGTATTGTCCATACCGTTGTTATTAGTGTCTTTGGTAGTGGGATTGATCGTCAGCATATTTCAGACGGTTACCTCTATCCAGGAGCAGACACTGACATTCGTCCCCAAGATTATTTGCGTATTTTTGGGATTGATGTTATTTGGCTCATGGATTTTAAATAATCTGGTTGAGTATATGACGAGGTTATGGTCGAATTTTGCCGTCTATATTCGTTAGGATGACATATGGTCAATTATACATTTTCGTTATACGATTTTGAAAAATTTCTATTAATAGTCGTGCGCGTAGCCAGTTTTTTGTTTATCGCTCCTCCCTTTAATCAGAGAGGGGTGCCGTCCAGAGTAAAAATCGGATTGGCAGTGTTTATTTCCATTTTAATCGGCGGCATGATCGATATGACGCAGGTGGAATATACCGGGATGATTGGATATGCTCTGATTGTGTTAAAAGAAGGAATTACAGGGTTGATGATAGGACTAGCTGCCAACATTTGTAATTCCATTATTTTATTTGCAGGTAATATCATCGACATGGATATCGGGTTGTCTATGGCAACCATGTTTGATCCCAGCACCAATTCCCAGGTTACAATCAGCGGTAATCTGTATAATTATTTTATATTGCTACTGCTGCTTGCCACGGATATGCACCATACTATCCTGCGGGCGATCATGGATTGTTTTACCGTCATTCCGATCAATGGGCAGGTATTTCGCTGGGACAGTCTGATGACGACGATGACTAATTTTTTGGGAGATATGTTTGTCATTGCATTTCGTATCGTACTCCCAATTTTTGTGTGTATTATGATACTGAACTGTATCCTTGGCATTATGGCAAAAGTGGCGCCGCAGATGAATATTTTTGCGGTCGGTATGCAGATGAAAATTGTATTGGGGTTTGCCGTATTGTTCATTACTTCAATTCTGATGGGGGATGTGGGAAATTTTATCTTCAGGGAGATTCAGCGGATGATGGTATCCGTGATAAAAGGATTGTATTGAGTTGAGACAGAGAAGAGAATTGCTGATAGCATATAATCTACAATGGTTTGCCAAGGACGGACCAGGCGGTGAGAAAACAGAGCCGGCAACAGCCAAGAAGCTGCGCGAGGCGCGCGAAGACGGTAAGGTTGCAAAGAGCAAAGAGCTGACGGCTGCTTTTACTTTGATTGTCCTCTTTCTGGTGTTAAAGGTATTTATTGCCAACGTCGGCACCGGCTTTTTGGAAGTATTTTACTATGTATTTAATATGATACCTGATTTTATCAGTATCAATGCAAAAGATTTATCCACACAGGCAATTTCCAGCTTGTTTTTGGTAATTATTCAGAAGATGCTCCTGATCGTGGCGCCGTTTTTTATTTTCGGTTTTGCCATCACGCTGATTATCAGCATTGTGCAGGTCGGGTGGAAGATTTCGGCCAAACCGATGAAGCCTAAACTGGATAAATTTAATCCGATTAATGGTTTTAAGCGCATTTTCTCAAAAGATTCTCTGTTTGAACTGTTAAAATCCATTTTAAAGATTGTTTTGATTGCCGTTATCACTTATACTTCTATTAAAGATAAGGCAAATAATATATTTATTTTGTATGATATCCACCTCAATCAGGCGCTTGCGATGTGCGGTGACATTATTATCAATACCGGGTTAAAAATCAGTATTTTGTATCTCATTGTCGGCATTGCTGACTGGGTTTTTCAGAAATATCGTTTTAACGAGGATATGAAGATGACCAAGCAGGAGGTCAAAGATGAGTACAAGAATACGGAGGGAGATCCGCAGATCAAAGGGAAACAGAGACAGCGTATGCGCGAGGCTTCGGCCAGACGTATGATGCAGGATGTGCCCAAAGCGGATGTCGTCATTACAAACCCGACGCATATTGCGGTGGCGATCAAGTACGATGCCGAGAAGCAGCGTGCCCCGGTTGTGCTGGCAAAAGGTGAGGACCATCTTGCGCAGAGGATTCGCGAGGCCGCAAAAGAGCATCAGATTCAGATTGTTGAAAATAAGCCGTTGGCCCGGATGCTGTATGCAAATGTGGATATCGGTTCCGAGATACCGCCGGAGTTATATCAGGCAGTAGCGGAAATCCTCGCTATGGTGTATAATAATAAACATTAGATAAGAAGGAGGAAATGGCATGAAGAAAGCAGATATAGGTGTGGCGATCTATCTTCTGGCTGCAATTATATTTTTAATAGTGCCCGTTAGCTCCACTCTGCTAGATGTAATGTTGGCTTTGAACATTTCCATAGGATTGATCGTACTTTTTGATACACTGTTTGTGAAAGAGGTGCTGGATCTGTCTTTTTATCCGACGCTGTTATTGTTCACTACCATTTTCAGGATATCTCTGAACGTGTCCTCCACGCGATTGATTCTAACCACCGGTGATCCGGGAAATATCGTTGCAACATTTGGTACGTTCGTAGGTGGAAATGACATTATCGTAGGTGTGATTGTCTTTATTATTCTGGTTTTGATTCAGTTTATTGTAATCAACAAAGGTTCTGAGCGTGTATCCGAGGTAACGGCGCGCTTCACCTTGGATGCTATGCCAGGTAAACAGATGGCGATCGACGCCGATTTGAATACCGGCGCGATCACGGACAAAGAGGCGATTGAACGACGCAATAAGATTCAGGAAGAATCCGCATTTTTCGGTTCCATGGACGGTGCTACCAAGTATGTAAAAGGAGATGCCACCGCAGGTTTGATCATCACGTTTATCAATGTGATCGGCGGGACGATTATGGGTGTCACACGCGGCGGTATGGAGGCGGTGGATGCCCTGCAGCATTACGGTATTTTAACGATCGGTGACGGCCTTTGTTCCCAGATTCCGTCACTTTGTATCTCGCTGGCCACCGGTATTCTGGTGACAAAAGGCTCCAAGGAGGCAGATTTTGGCGATGTGCTGGTTGGGCAGCTGTTCGGTATCTCGAAGGTGCTCTATATTGTCGGTATGGCGCTGATTATGCTCGGCTTTTTGACGCCGCTCAATACATTTTTGTTCCTCATCTATGGACTGGTTTTTATTATCGTAGGAAAGAATGTTGCCAAGTCAATCGGTGTCGAGAGTATCGAGGAAGAGGTGGCCATGGCGGAGACCGAAGCGGAGGAGATACGCAAGCCGGAGAACGTGGTTTCCCTGCTTCAGGTGGATCCGATCGAGCTGGAGTTTGGATATGGTATCATTCCGCTTGCGGATGTCAATCAGGGTGGTGATTTGTTAGACCGCGTGGTAATGATACGACGGCAGATTGCGCTTGAGCTCGGTACGGTAGTGCCGATCATCCGTCTGCGCGACAATATCCAGTTGAATCCAAACCAGTATATTATTAAGATCAAGGGAATCCAGGTGACAGAGGGCGAGATTCTGTTTGACCATTATATGGCGATGAACCCCGGCTATGTGGAGGAGGAGATCACTGGTATTCCAACGTTTGAGCCGTCGTTCCATCTGCCGGCGATCTGGATTACCGAGACGCAGAGAGAGCGCGCGGAGAGCCTTGGATATACGGTTGTAGATCCGCCGTCCATTATCGCGACGCATCTGACGGAAGTTATCAGGTCCCATATTGCGGAGCTGCTCACCAGACAGGATGTGCAGAATCTTGTCAACAATTTGAAAGAGAGCAATCCCGTGCTTGTGGACGAGCTGGTTCCAAAGATGCTCGGGCTCGGCGAGGTGCAGAAAGTTTTACAGAATCTTTTGGACGAGGGTATTTCTATCCGCGATCTGCTCAGTATCTTTGAGACCCTCGCTGACCATGCCTCGGCTACAAGAGATACGGATGTATTGACGGAATATGTGCGTCAAAATCTAAAGCGCGCGATTTCCAGCAAGTATTTTCCGTCTAATGAGACGACCAGTGTCATCACACTGGACCCAAAAGTGGAGCAGGATATTATGTCCTCGGTAAAACAGACGGAGCAGGGGGCATATCTGACTCTGGACCCCGACAAGACAAAAGCAATTGTCAATTCGGTGGAGTCGGAGGCGGCAAAATTGGAAAATATGGGCAAGAGCGTTATCGTCATCACGTCTCCAATTGTCAGAATGTATTTCAAAAAATTGACAGAAGAGTATTTCAGAGACCTAATTGTGGTATCTTATAATGAAGTAGAATCAAACATCGAATTACAATCAGTAGGGATGGTGACATATCATGACCATTAATAAATATCAGGGCAATACTAAGGAAGAGGCAATCGAAAAGGCGAAAGAAGAGCTTGGCGCGAGTGCCGTCATTATGAATGTAAAAGAGATTAAGCCCAAGGGACCGTTTAAGGTTTTTAAAAATTCTGTGTTTGAGGTAACCGCAGCGATGGAGGAGCGGGAGCGCTTGTATAATCCGCAGGATGCAATCAATGCACCGATGAAGCTGCATGAAAAAAAGGGAATCAACCTTGCCGCCGACGAATCCATACCGATTTCTCAACTGCAGGAGCGTCGCAGTGCCACCTATCAGCGCACCCCGCGCGCCGAACAGGCGGAAAAGGGGAGACTGCAACAGGCGGCGCGGGGCAGCGCGGCACAACAGCCGGAGGCTGAGTCTGAGCCTGAACCTGAACTTTCTGTACCGGCACAGACAGCTATGCCGCAGACAATAGCGCGGGAGAATATCATTGGCAGTAACAGCGAGGGATTGGAGCGGCGATTGGAGAATTTGTCGAATATCTTGGAAAAACAGTTTTCGAGTGAAGAGACCAGAAAAATACCGGAGCCGGTGGAGCGGGTGACGCCGCCTGCGGCCTCGAACACGGAAAGTTTTCAGTTCATCAAAATGTTGTATCGGACGCTGTTGGAGAATGAAGTCAATGAGGTCTATGTGAATCAGATCATGGATGAGGCCGAGAAAGTGCTCCACAACGGGAGCAGTGTCGATTATATTCTGTCCAATGTCTACCAGAAAATGATATTAAAACTGGGAAAAGCGCGCGGTATCCAGCTTAGCGGTAAGAAACCCAAAATTACATTTTTTATCGGCCCCACAGGCGTGGGAAAAACCACGACCATTGCCAAAATTGCCTCAAAATATAAGGTGGATTACGGTAAAAAGGTGGCGTTTATGACTGCCGATACCTATCGGATTGCTGCGACGGAGCAGCTGCGGGTTTACGCCAATATTTTGGACGTCCCTATGAGTATCATATATTCCGCTGAGGAGATGAATCAGGCGATCGAGCGGGTAAACGATTACGATTTGGTGTTCGTCGATACTGCGGGGTTCTCCCATCGCAATGAGGGGCAGCGGGAAGATATGAAGCGTCTGATGGACGGTCTGGACGAACAGTATGAGAAAGAAGTTTATCTGGTTGTCAGTGCAACCATAAAGTATCGTGACCTGCTTGAAATTGCAGATGTCTATAAAGAGATCGCAGACTATAAGTTGATTTTTACGAAGTTGGATGAGACTACCACATATGGAAACATTTTGAATATCAAACTATATTCCGGCGCCGATCTGTCATATATGACGGCCGGACAAAATGTGCCGGATGACATTGAGCAGTTTGATACGCAAAAGATTGTAAAGCAGTTGCTGGGAGGCAGTTGACAAATGGACCAGGCAGAAAAGCTTAGAAATGTCGTCAAAATTAAAAATCAAAATCATAAGCCGAATGCCAGAGTGATAACAATAACCAGCGGTAAGGGCGGTGCGGGAAAGTCAAATATTGCAGTCAATCTCGCGGTGCAGCTAAAAAAGATGGGAAAGCGCGTGCTGATCTTTGACGCGGATTTCGGTTTAGCAAATGTAGAAGTCATGTTTGGTTCCGTACCGCGATATAATTTAAGTGATTTGATCTATCGCGGGAGAAATATCCGTGATATTATTTCGGAAGGGCCAATGGGAGTCGGTTTTATCTCCGGTGGTTCCGGCGTGATCGGCATGAATAACCTCTCTGGTGACCAGATCGCGTATCTTGTAAAGAGCCTGCGTGAGCTCGACGCGATGGCGGACGTGATTTTAGTCGACACCGGAGCCGGCATTGCGGACAATGTACTGGAGTTTGTGATGGCGAGTTCGGAAGTGTTGTTAGTGACGACACCGGAGCCAAGTTCGCTGACAGATTCCTATTCGCTGCTCAAGACTTTGTATCACAACCCTAATTTCAGGCGGGAGCGAACTTCCGTCAAAGTGATTGCCAATAAGGTTACCTCCTCGCAGGAGGGGAAAAATGTTTACGATAAGCTCAGTTCCGTGGTATCAAAGTTCTTAAGCGGACGGGTGGATTATATGGGGATGATTCCCTATGATATGGCGCTCGATCGTTCCGTGCGCCAGCAGAAGATTGTTTCCATCCAGGTGCCGGAGGCAAACGCCTCGCGTGCATTCTCGGTGATGGCTTCCAATCTTATCAACAACGAATGTAATGAGGCCCGGATGTATGGGGGAATCGTACAATTTCTTTCCTGGTTTTTTGCGGGCAGATAAATGATAGATACATAAATAATAGAAGGAGAGAATGATATGAATTTTTCTGAGATTGTTCGCCTTGGCGACAAAGTGGAGATGCGTGTAAAACAAAAGCTGGACAATGAACAGCGGGCCAAAGAGAATGTCAAGGCGTATAAAAGTCAGATCGTAGACTTTGCAGAAAACGGAAATATTTTACTTTCCATGCCGACGGAGGGCGGACGTCTGGTTCTTTTATCCTTGGGTATTCGTTTTGAGATTGTGTTTTTCTCCAACGGCGGTATGTACCGTGCATTGGGAGTGATCAAAGAACGCTACAAAAAAGACAATATGTATCTGTTAGAGCTTGAGTTAAAGTCAACGCTGGAGAAATTTCAGCGTCGTGAGTTTTTCCGCTATCCATGCACACTGGATTTGCGCTATTTTATTTTGTCGGAGGCAGAGGCCAAGATGGAGTCGGTGGATGAGATTTTCCGGAGTCTGCGGGATGAACATTTTAATGAGAAGATTGAAGTGGGAATTCTCTTAGACTTAAGCGGAGGCGGCACAAGATTCCATACGGAGCGGATGATCCGCGATACGGATGTATTGCTCTTGGAGCTTCACTTGAAGGATGCCAGCAGCGATAACCAGTATTATCTCTTGGCAGATGTGGTGGACAGCTATAAAGTCATGGCCACAAAGGGTGTGATGTATGAGGCGCGTGTAAAGTTTCGCATCCAGGACAATAAGATTCGGGAAGATATTATCCGATATATCTTTGAGGAAGAACGCAGAAGACTTCGCACCGAGAGGGATAGCATAGAAAAAGGATGACAATATGAAGAAAAACATTTTAGTTGTTGATGATTCTGCACTCATGAGGAGGATTATATGTGATATAATCAATTCAGATGAGGCATTTCAGGTAGCAGACACATGCCGGGATGGTCTGGAAGCTTACGAAAAATTGAAAACAACTACATATGACGGTGTTGTTCTTGACATCAGGATGCCGAGAATGGATGGTTTGGAGCTGTTAAAGCTTTTGCGCAAGGAGAATATCAAGACGACTGTGATTATGGTCAGTACCTTGACCGTGCAGGATGCGGATATCACCTTGACAGCGTTAGAGCTCGGCGCGGAGGATTTTGTTCCCAAGCCTTCCAATGCCATCGAGGCAAAAGGGATTGGATTTCGGGATAACCTGCTGGGCGTCCTTTCCGGAGTTCTGAAAAAAGAAGTCAATGTGCCGGTTAAGGCTATGTCGAAAAAAGTGCGGCCAGTGGCGCCAGTGGCAAATATACGTTCTGGTGGCAGGAACGGGAATAAGATTGTGGCGATCGCCTGCTCCACCGGCGGACCAAAGGCATTGCAGAGTGTCATTCCTTTTTTGCCAAAGGATCTCAATGCGCCGGTTGTACTGGTGCAGCATATGCCGGTTGGATTCACGAAGTCTATGGCCGAAAGGCTCGATGTCATCAGCCCGATTCAGGTGAAAGAGGCGGAGGACGGCGAGGTGCTCAAAAAGGGCATCGTCTACATCGCTCCCGGCGGAAAGCATATGGAGGTGCAGAGAAACGGCGCTACCCACAGGATATCTCTGAATGAAATGCCGCCCATCAGCGGTTTGCGTCCATGTGCCAATATCATGTATGACTCGTTGCGAGGCTGTAGCTATGATCAGGTCGTGTGTGTGGTTTTGACAGGTATGGGAGCGGACGGAACCAAGGGGATTTTATCACTGGCAAAAGACAAATCCGTCTATGTGATTTCAGAGGATGCCACGACTTGTGTGGTCTATGGTATGCCAAAGTCGATCGCAGAGACGGGCATCGTGGACGAAGTTGTTCCGTTGCCGGAAGTTGCACAATCGATTATTAAAAATGTGGGGGTACAGTAGAATGGATGTTAGTCAATATTTGGATGTATTTATTGATGAAGCAAACGAGCATCTGCAATCACTCAGTGATTGTATTATGACGTTAGAAAAAGAGCCGGACAATATGGACACCATCAATGAGGTGTTTCGTTCTGCACATTCGTTAAAGGGCATGGCAGGCACGATGGGGTTTAAGCGCATGCAGCATTTGACGCATGACATGGAGAATGTTTTTCAGGAGGTCAGAAGCGGTAAGATTGAAGTGGACAGCGCGATGATTGATTTGCTGTTCAAATGTCTGGATGCGATCGAGGGGTATCAGGAAAATATCAAGGCAAGTTCAGACGAAGGGACCGAGGACAATGAAATCATCATCAAAGAGTTAAACGATTTCATTGCCGCCGCAAACGGGGAAAAGCCGGCTGCCGTTGTTCCAAAGGAAGAGAAAAAGCCGGAGGAGGAAACAGGGAATACCGCGGATACAAAAGAGCGGAAATATCTTGAGATTGAGCTTAGCAACTCCGAGAAAGATAAGATCAAAGCGGCGGAGGAGAGCGGGCTGCATGTCTACGGCATGACTATTTACATACAAAAAGAGTGTCTGTTAAAAGCGGCGAGAGCTTTTCTTGTCTTTAAGGCAGTTGAGGAGTTTGGAGAGATTCTGGTATATAATCCCAGCTCACAGGAGATCGAGGACGAGCATTTTGACTGTGACTTTAGTTTTTATATGTCCACGAACGAGGAATACGGCAAGATCGTCGAGGCGGCGAGATCGGTGTCCGAGATTGAGGAAGTGTTGGGCGAAGATGTAAAGTATGCTGTGCTGGTCGAGAAACAGGAGAAAGCGGAGGCCGCAGAGGCGGCTGCCAGTGAGGAAGAGAAGACAGAAAAGGCGGAAGTGCAGGTCCAGGCAGAGACAGCGGCCGTCCCCGCGACTAAGGCTTCGGGCGGGGCGACAAAGAAAATGGCTGCCGCAAAGCCTGTGACAAACAGAACCGTCCGCGTTGACATAGAAAAATTGGATGCATTGATGAATCAGGTATCCGAGCTTATCATAGCCAAGAACAGTCTCGTATCCATCGGCGCGCAGGAGAACGGCGGATTCCAGAATCAGGGCTTTCATGAGCAGATCGAGTATCTCGAGCGCATCACCACAAGCCTTCATGAGTCCGTGATGAAAGTGCGCATGGTGCCGATCGAGAGCGTGGTAAACAAATTCCCGCGTATGATCCGTGATTTGTCCAGGAAACTGGATAAAAAGATGGAACTCTATATGACCGGCGAGGAGACGGAGCTCGACCGCACGGTAGTCGATCAGATTGGCGATCCGCTGCAGCATTTACTGCGCAATTCCGCTGATCATGGTTTGGAGGACAATGAGACGCGTGTTGCCAGAGGAAAGGCCGAGGTCGGCAGCATTTTCCTCAAAGCGTTCCAGGAGGGCAACAACGTTATTATAGAGGTGGGCGACGACGGTAACGGTATCGATGTGGAGGCCGTAAAGAATAAGGCCATTGACCGCGGCGTTATCACGGAAGAACAGGCGAACCTCATGTCCCAGAAAGAGATTGTCAATCTGCTGTTTTTGCCGAGTTTTTCCATGGCGAAGAAGATTACCGATATCTCCGGGCGCGGTGTGGGATTAGATGTGGTAAAATCCAATATCGAGGCTCTGGGCGGTGATGTTGAGGTTAAGACAGAGCTTGGGGCAGGAACTGTCTTTACGGTACGTCTGCCACTCACACTTGCTATTATTCAGGCATTGATGGTGGAGATACGCGATGAGAAATATGCAATTTCCATTGGTTCTGTTGATAATATAGAGGATATTCCGGTGGGCGATATCAAGTATGTGGAGGCCGAGGAGGTCATTCATATTCGCGGCAAAGTCATTCCGTTAGTCCGCATGGATCAGGTGCTTGATTTTGAGCCGAGAGAGAAAGAGCCGGAAAGCCTTACCGTAGTGATTGTGAAAAAAGGCGAGAACCTGACGGGTCTGGTGGTAGACAACCTGATTGGACAGCAGGAGATCGTAATCAAATCCCTTGGCAAATATATCAATAATACAAAGTTTATCAGTGGCGCTACCATTCTCGGTGATGGTGAAGTCGCATTGATTTTAGATGCCAACGCACTGATGGAATAGAGAGGGCAATCATATGGAAAATTTACGTGTAGTGGATACAGCAGAAAAGATTAGAAAGCAGTTTATCGTGGTCAAAGTGGGGAATGAACAGTACGGTATTGATATCAGCTATGTGGATAATATTGTCCGTATGCAAAAGATTACCAGGGTTCCCAAAGCACAGAATTACTTTAAAGGCGTAATCAATCTTCGCGGTGAAGTCGTGCCGGTGATGAGCATCCGTATCAAGATGAATCTCGACGACGACATTTACACCAATGCCAGCAGGATTATCATTTTAAAGCTGGAGGAGAAGGGCTGTATCGGTATTATTGTGGACGAAGTAAAAGAGGTTGTCACGTTAAGTGAGGATGAGATTGAAAAGGTTACCAACAGGGGCAGATTTATCAATGGTATTGGCACTCATGGAGACGAGTTGATTTCTTTGTTTGAGATCAATTGCGTCGTAGGGGAAACTGTATAGACATAGGGGTGTCTGCAACGGCATGTGTAGACGCCCTTATTTTACCTTATTTATAGAACAATCAAACTGAGAGGAGAATGTAGCGGCGTGGATAATTTGACCTTAGAAGACGTAAACAGCAAGTATTTGGACGTATTAAAAGAACTCGGCAATATCGGTGCCGGAAACGCTACCACAGCCATCGCCAATATGTTGGGAATGAAGATCGATATGAATGTTCCCAACATCCGATTGATCGAGGTGTCAGACCTTGGGCAGGCGATCGGTGCCGAGGAGGAGGTGGTGATCGGAATTTTTCTGGAAGTACAACAGGACGTGGAGGGAAGTATGATGTTCATGCTCGATATCCCGTCGGCGCGCTATCTGGTAAATAAATTAATGATGACAGATGTTTCACCGGAGGTGCCGTTTGGTGAGATGGAGCTTTCCGCGTTAAAGGAGATCGGAAATATTATCGCGGGTTCGTATCTCTCGGCGATGTCTTCTCTGACGAATCTTGTGATCGTGCCTTCGATTCCGTACATTGCAGTGGATATGGCTGCTTCCATCTTGAGTGTTCCTGCGATTGAGTTTGGCAGATTCGGCGACAATGCGCTGTTGATACAGACGGAAATATGTGCCGATGTGGCCATCAATGGATATTTTATCCTGATGCCGGAGCAGGATTCCTATGTTAAAATATTATCATCACTTGGAATTTCAATATAAGGAGAGGTCTTATGGGAAACGTAATAAAAGTAGGAATGGCAGATTTAAATATCTGCAAAAGTCCTGATATTATTACAACATTAGGACTGGGTTCTTGTATTGGTTTGACTTTTTATGATCCGGTGACAAAAGTTGGTGGTATGGTTCATTATATGTTGCCGGACAGCACCAAAGTTCGCAATAACGGGAATATTGCAAAATTTGCAGATACAGGGATAGAGCAATTGTTAAAGAAAGTGATTGCTGCTGGAGCCAGCCGCCAACGTCTGGTTGCCAAAATGGCCGGCGGGGCCAAGATGTTTGAGGTCAACGGGCTCTCGGATATCGGAAATATCGGAGCGCGAAATGCGGAAGCGGCAAGAGAGATGCTCAAAAAAATGCATATTCGTCTCATTGCCGAGGATACCGGGCTGAATTATGGACGGACCGTAGAGCTTCATTGCGAGACGGGCGAGTTTTATATTAAATCAATAGGAAAACCGGTAAAAATCATTTGACGGATGTCACCGGGAAGGGCGAATTATTTATGAAAACGAGATATATACCTGCATTGGTTACACTGTCGGCCGGATTGATCGCGAGTATTGCCGGGTTATGGGCGGGAATGGAAACCTTAAGCTTTATGAAAATGCTTCTGCTGGTTCTGTTTATTTTTTATATTCTTGGAAGCGCTGTCAAATTATTGATTGACATCAATTTCAAGGAGCCAGAGGAAGAGGAGGCACAAGTAGAAGAAGGGGAGACAGAAGCGGCGGAAGTAGAGGCCGAAGGCGAGGAAGTTTTGGAAGAGCCGGAGGAGAGTGAGGAAGAATAAAATTTATCAGTCAAATTTGTTGATGAGACAGGCAGACATGGAGATATTTGATGAAAGCAGCAGAGAGAAAAAAAATATGGGATGAATATATCAAAAATCCTTCTCCCGAGCTTCGGGAAAGAATTATCACAGAATATGCTCCGTTGGTTAAGGTTGTGGCGGGTAGGCTCAGCATGTATCTGGGATATAATGTCGAGTATGAGGACTTGGTCAGCTACGGTATTTTTGGGCTGATTGACGCGATCGACAAATTTGATTTGGATAAAGATGTAAAATTCGAGACGTATGCCAGTTTGCGGATTCGCGGTTCGATTTTAGATCAAATACGAAAGATGGACTGGATTCCGAGAACCGTGCGCCAGAAACAGAAAAAGATTGATGAGGCGATACGAAGTATCGAGACAAAAACCGGGCGTAATGCCACGGATGAGGATATTGCCAGGGAGATTGGTATCAAAGAAACGGAGTTAAACGACTGGCAGTCCCAGCTTAAAGTGACAAATGTTGTTTCTCTGAACGAATTTTTAGAACAGGGCGGCGAACCGGTCATGGATGCCAGAAATAATACGCATTTTATACAACCGGAGGACGCCATCGCGCAGGAGGAGTTAAAAAAGGTACTTGGTGAGACACTCGAGCTTTTGACCGAGAAAGAGCGCAAAGTCATTCTTCTGTATTACTATGAAGATTTGACGTTAAAAGAAATCAGCAATGTCTTGGAAGTGTCGGAATCACGCGTTTCTCAGCTACATACAAAGGCGCTTCTTAAGATGCGGAAGAAGATGGGCAATTATATGGGAATTTTCAGTGATTAAAGAGAGGTGATCGATTTGTCAATCAGACCGGTAGAGTTTAATGGAATGATTCAGCAGACACATGATGTCAGCACCATGAAGCAGAATGAAGATAATCGTCCCATGGTGCAGCAGCAGAACATTCAGTTTCAGGAGCAGCAGCAGGAACAGCGGGTACAAAGCCAGATCCAAAAAACTGATCAAAAGAAAGAGGAAGAGTACCGTTATGACCGCAAGGAGCGCGGGAAGGGCGGTTATGGCGGCAGCAAGCAGAAAGGAAAACAAAAGAAAGAAGACGAACCCGTAGAGGATGGCAAAGTATTTTTTAAAGGACACAGTAGCAGCTTTGATATGAAAATATAAAAGGTTGGGTATTGGCATGACAGGAGTGGAGATTTTTCTGCTGTTGGCAGGCTGCATCTTTATGGCAGGCAGTTTTTTCATCACGGAAAAACTGTCTCCGTCCGAATTGGACAAGATTGCAGAGTTGAGTCAGGCAGAATTAAAACGCATTGTAGACAATGAAATTAGTAACGCCGGTCCGCGTATTGAGGACGCCGTCGATAATCAGATCGACGCCTCTTCCGATTTGGTGCAGCGCGCGCTGGAAAAAGAGACAAATTCAAAGATCATGGCGATCAGCGAGTATTCGGATTCAGTGATCGAGGAGATGAATAAGACACACAACGAGATTATGTTTCTCTACAGTATGTTAAATGACAAGCATGGGGAACTGACCGGGATGGTATCTGATTTGCAGCGTCTTGCGGCTGATATCCGCAATCTTCAGGAAACCGTGGTGCCGGCGCTCAATAATGGCTCCATAGCGCCGGGCGCAGCCGTACCGACGCGGGGAGGCAGGATGGCGGCAGGCCAGCAGCCTGCTATCAAGGCGACGCAACAAGCGTCGCAGAATGGAGGACAGACGGTCGCTTCAGTATTGGCAGCAGATTCGTCTGCGGCAGCGCAGGAGGAAGAGTTGCAGGAGGCCGATCTGGTGGCGGCGCCGTCCGTTGAAATTTTGATGATGGACGAA
>CAJTYI010000020.1:19041-38866 GCA_910584215.1 uncultured Roseburia sp.
AGCCCTAGAAGAGAAAGATAACCACAATCAGGATATTCTTCTGCTCCACAAAAAAGGTCTCAGTGAGGTGGAAATTGCGAGAAGACTGTCTCTCGGTGTCGGTGAAGTTAAACTTGTGATTGGTTTGTATAGAGGAGAGATTGACCTGTGAAGTTAAAATATTATTTGCGAGGTCTTGGCATCGGGATGATTGTCACGACTCTTATTTTAATGATATGTTTTTCTCTTCAAAAGCATGAGTTGTCAGATGAGGAGATAAAACAGCGGGCGGCGGCGCTGGGGATGATTATGCCGGATTCCGAGCGGGAGGAGGATTCCGAGAAGGTAGTCTCCGAGACAGAGGGAACTTTGGATGACACAAAGAGCGGGCAGCCGGTGGATGCGCCCCTAAAAGACGGGCAGAAGAGCAGTGAAACAAAGGCGCCAGCGGGAACGGGAGAGAGAGAACAGGCGGGAAATACGCAAGAGCCTTCGGACCCGCCGGCAGAGGTTATGGCACATCAGGGTGAGTCTTACCGCTTAACCGTGGAGCGCGGGGAGGTATGCCGTACCATATGCGAAAAATTGGCAGTCAACGGGATTGTCGATGATTCAGAGTTGTTTCGACAGTATCTCTCTCAGATCGGATACGCGTCCAAAATCAGCATCGGCACGTATGAGATACCGTATGGTTTGACGATGGAGGAGGTTGCCAGCGTATTGCAGGAAGGGCCGATCGAGAAACAGGAATAAAAACATGCAGGGAGTGATTCTTCCTGCATTTTAATCTTTTAGAAATATGCGTCGTCAGACGTTATGAGTCAGAAAAGAGATCAAATATGAGCAGTTCAAATGATTTGCGCAATCGAATGAATGAATCTTACAGTAAGATGAGCAAGAGTCAGAAGTTACTGGCATCGTATATCACAGATTATTATGATAAAGCTGTATTTTTGACGGCGGCGAAGTTGGGGGAGATTGTCGGGGTGAGCGAGTCAACCGTAGTGCGTTTCGCCACACATCTTGGTTATAAGGGTTATCCCGAATTCCAGAATGCCCTAGAGGAGCTGGTGCGCAATAAGTTAAACTCCATCCAGCGCATGGAAGTGACCTATGGCCGCATCACGCAGTCAGAGATTTTGGAGAGTGTATTAAAGTCCGATGCGGAGAAAATACATGCCACATTGGAAAAAATCGACCAGAAAGCTTTTGAATCTGCGGTGGACACGGTACTGCACGCGAAGCATATCTATATTATCGGCATCAGGAGCTGCGCGCCGTTAGCGAGCTTTATGGCATTTTATTTTACCCTGATCTTTGAAAATGTGCACTTGATTCAGACCAGCAGTTCCAGTGAGATTTTTGAACAGATGGTGCGGATCAGCAAGGATGATGTGATCATCGGTATCAGTTTTCCAAGATATTCTATGCGCACGCTTAAGGCGATGGAATTTGCCAATAAACGTAACGCCAAAGTAATCACATTGACGGACAGTGTTCACTCTCCTATGAATCTGTATTCTTCCTGCAATCTGATTGCCGACAGCGATATGGCGTCGATTGTCGATTCTCTTGTGGCACCTCTGAGCGTCATAAATGCGCTGATCGTGGCGCTCTGCATGAAAAAACAGCGTCAGGTGGCGAGTACGCTCGAGATGTTGGAGGACATCTGGGACGAGTATCAGGTCTACGAAAATGATGAGATCGATTATATTGATGATTCGATCAAAATGCATTACAGTAAAATTGGAGGATAATGTGAGCGATATTATCGTGGTCGGTGG
Organism: uncultured Roseburia sp.; assembly: GCA_910584215.1. GTDB lineage: Bacteria > Bacillota > Clostridia > Lachnospirales > Lachnospiraceae > Roseburia. The sequence goes on from CAJTYI010000020.1 coordinate 20,805, forward strand.
AGGGGCTGCCGGAATGTTCGCCGCCATAGCGGCGGCAAAGAGCGGCGGCCGCGTCATATTGTTAGAACAGAACGAAAAACTGGGAAAAAAGATTTATATCACCGGAAAGGGCAGATGCAATCTCACCAACGCCGGAGATATGGAAGAACTGTTTGCCAATGTCATGACAAATCGAAAGTTTCTTTACAGTGCATTTTATGCCTGCGACAATCAGCAGGTCATCGACTTTTTTGAGAGCGGCGGCTGTAAGACCAAAGTGGAGCGCGGCAACCGTGTGTTCCCCGTCTCAGACCACGCGTCGGATGTGATACGGGCGCTGTCCCGCAAGTTAGAGCAGCTTGGCGTAGAGGTGATGCTGCACTCTAGGGCAGCAAAAATTGCGGCAGAGCCGTGCAGCCAGACAGGAGACGATGCGGATTTGTCTGTTGGGGCAGGAATGGCGGCGCAACCGTCTGTTCAGGAAGAAAGTTGCGTTTGTGGCGTGGAGCTTGCCGATCACACGTTTTTGCGGGCGGATGCCGTCATCTTGGCCACAGGGGGATTTTCCTACCAGACGACGGGGGCCACGGGCGACGGTTACCGCTTCGCGAGAGAGCTGGGGCATACGGTGATAGAGCCTTCCCCTTCTCTGGTGCCTTTTTTGGCAAGAGAGCCTTATGTGGCGGACATGCAGGGGCTGGCTTTAAAAAACATTGCCATCCGCATTAGGCACGGGAAAAAATTGCTGTATGAAGAATTTGGAGAATTATTATTTACACATTTTGGTGTGAGCGGTCCGGTTATTTTGAGCGCGAGCGCGGCGATAAAGCCTGCCATAGCGGCGCAGGAATTGGCGTTATCGATTGATCTAAAACCTGCCTTAACGGAAGAACAGCTCGATAAGCGGATTCTGCGTGACTTTGAGGGGATCAAAAACAAACAGTTCAAAAATGCACTCGAAGGACTTCTGCCATCCAAAATGATTCCGGTCGTGACGCAGCTAAGCGGTATTTTGCCGGATAAGAAAGTAAATGAGATCACGAAGGAGGAGCGGCGCGCGCTGCTTACGCTCATCAAGGCATTTCCGGTTACACTGTGCGGTCTGCGCGGTTTTAACGAAGCGATCATCACCAAAGGCGGCATAAAGGTAAACGAGATCAATCCCTCCACGATGGAGTCAAAGCGAATCAAAAACCTGTATTTCTGCGGGGAAATGCTGGATGTGGATGCCATGACCGGCGGCTTCAATTTACAGATTGCATGGTCAACAGGCTACCTTGCTGGCATTTCCGCGGGTGGTGCGCATTAAAATACAGACAAATATCTTACAAGTAAGTCTTATTCATTACAGAAAAGTATGTAACATTGAAGAGATTAAAGATGCAGAAAATATGTTACATGAAAAATTAGCAAATACAGAAAAAATGTTACATGGAAAAGATTAGCGATGCAGAAAAATATCTTACAAGAAAAATTATGAAATACAGAAAAAAATGTTACATGGAAAAGATTATCTAACATGAAAGAAATAGAAAAGGAGAGAATAATCTATGAGCATGAATATTGCAATTGACGGGCCGGCAGGAGCCGGAAAAAGCACGATTGCCAAACGTCTGGCAAAAGAGCTGGGATTTATCTATGTGGATACCGGGGCGATGTACCGCGCCATTGCCTATTATCTGCTCAAGAATGAGATTTCTGCCACAGAAGAGGAGATCAAAGCAGCCTGCCCGGATATTGATGTGAAAATTGCGTATGAGAACGGTGAACAGCAGGTACTGTTAAACGGAGAAAATGTCAACGGTGTGATCCGCACCCAGGAGGTCTCAGCCATGGCGTCCGTCACCAGTTCTTATCCGGTAGTGAGAGAGAAGTTGTTAGAGCTTCAGCGTTCTCTGGCGGCAAATGCGGATGTAATTATGGACGGCCGCGATATCGGTACTTGTGTGCTGCCGGGTGCACAGGTAAAGATTTTTTTGACTGCAAGTTCTGCTACCAGGGCAAAGAGAAGGTATGATGAGCTGGTGGAAAAGGGAGAAACGTGTGATCTCGCCGAAATCGAGCGTGAGATTGTCGCGCGGGACGAACGCGATATGAATCGTGAGACGGCGCCTCTAATGCAGGCGGACGATGCAGTGTTTGTGGACAGCTCTTATATGGATATCGAAAAGGTTGTAGAGACACTGCTTGATATCTATCGGGAAAAAACCGGAAAATGAGCGGAGGATGCCATGGGAGAGAAGAATATTCTGCTGGCAAATAGCGCTGGATTCTGCTTTGGCGTCAAGCGGGCGGTGGACACCGTCTATGGGCAGTTAAAGCAGTGCCATGCAGACGCAAGCCGTCTGCCGATCTATACTTTTGGCCCGATTATTCACAATGAGGAAGTCGTGAAGGATTTGGAGGAGAGGGGCGTTGTGGTCGTCGAGAGCATAGAGGAACTGCGCAGCTATCCTCAGAGAGGAATTGTCATTATACGCGCGCACGGTGTGGAAAAGGGTATCTACGATGAGATCAAGGCGCTCGGATATCAGATTGTGGACGCGACCTGTCCGTTTGTTTTAAAGATTCACCGCTTGGTGGAGCGCTACAGCAGTGAGGGATATCAGATTGTTATCATGGGAAATAAGGACCATCCCGAGGTGCGCGGAATCAAAAGCTGCTCTAAAACAGAGGCGACAACGATCTTAAATAGCAGGGAAGAAGTGGAAAATTACAGTGCGGATATGCAAAAAAAGGTGTGTATCGTAGCACAAACGACATTTAATTACAATAAATTTCAAGAATTAGTTGAAATTATTGAGAAAAAAGGTTATGATATAATTGTTTTAAATACCATCTGCAATGCTACGGAGGAACGTCAGATGGAAGCTGCCAGGATTGCAGCCCGTGTGGACGCCATGATCGTAGTAGGAGGAAAGAACAGTTCCAACACGCAGAAGCTATTTGAAATATGTAAAAATGAATGCAACAATACTTACTATATACAAACCGCAAAGGATATGGATTTTAGTGTACTAAAGTCTATCGATAACGTAGGTATTACCGCAGGGGCTTCCACCCCAAACAAAATTATTGAGGAGGTTCAAAAGAATGTCAGAAATGAGTTTTGAACAAATGTTGGAAGAATCATTGAAAACAATAAGAAATGGGGAGGTAGTAGAAGGTACCGTTATCGATGTGAAACCGGAAGAGATCGTCTTGAATATCGGCTATAAGTCAGACGGCATAATTACGCGCAACGAATACACGAACGAAGCGAACGCTGATTTAACGACCATGGTATCTGTCGGTGATACTATCGAGGCCAAAGTATTGAAAGTCAATGACGGAGAGGGACAGGTTGTTCTCACTTACAAGCGCCTTGCAGCCGAGAGAGGCAGCAAGAGATTAGAGGAAGCATTTGAAAACAAAGAGGTATTGACCGCAAAAGTTGCACAGGTATTGGACGGCGGTCTCTGTGTCATCATGGATGAGACACGTATCTTTATCCCGGCGAGCCTGGTTTCAGACACTTATGAGAAAGATCTGACCAAGTACAAGGATACGGAGATCGAGTTTGTCATCAGCGAGTTTAATCCAAAACGCAGAAGGATTATCGGTGACAGAAAGCAGCTTTTGGTTGCCAAGAAATTAGAACTGCAGAAAGAGCTGTTTGCGCGTATCAAGATCGGCGATATCTTAGAAGGTACCGTCAAGAATGTCACAGATTTTGGCGCATTTATCGATTTGGGCGGCGCAGACGGACTGCTTCACATCTCCGAGATGTCATGGGGACGTGTGGAGAGCCCTAAGAAAGTGTTTAATGTCGGCGATACGGTGAGAGTATTTATCAAAGATATCAATGACACCAAGATCGCGCTGAGCATGAAATTCCCCAACGAGAATCCGTGGAATGATGCAGCCGAGAAGTTTGCAATCGGCAATGTGATCCAGGGTAGAGTGGCAAGAATGACAGATTTTGGCGCTTTTGTTGAGCTCGCGCCGGGTGTGGATGCGCTTCTGCATGTGTCCCAGATATCCAGGGAGCATGTTGAAAAGCCGTCTGATATCTTAAAAGTCGGTCAGGAGATCGAGGCTAAAATCGTAGACTTCAACGAAGAGGACAAAAAGATCAGTTTGTCTATGAAAGCATTGCTCGCACCGGAGGACAGTGACGAGGCGGAAACCGCGGACGTTGACATTGACGCTGTTGCGGATGACGCAGAATAAAATCTAAGAATTAGGCTGCTATGTGATAAAGTGCTGCATGTTACAGATCACGTGGCGGCCTGTTTTTCATTTCTAAGAGCGCAGGAGGATTCTTTTTCATGCTGGAAACCGATAATTATACCAAATTTAAATCAGATATCTTACAGTTGGCAAAAATTGATCTCAATTCATACAAAGAGAAGCAGATGCGCCGCCGTATCAACACACTGATCACCAAAAATAACGTCAAGACTTATGATGCGTATGTGGCGTTGCTGCGCAAAGATAAAGAAAAGTTTGATCAGTTTATCAACTTTTTGACGATCAATGTCTCAGAGTTTTACCGCAATCCTGACCAGTGGGAGATTTTGGACAAAGAGATCATCCCAAGTCTGATTAAGCGGTTTGGCAAAAATCTAAAAGTTTGGAGCGCGGCGTGTTCGACCGGAGATGAACCGTATTCTCTTGTGATGGCTTTCTCGCGTCATCTGCCGCTCGGCAACATCAAAATCATTGCCACCGATATTGATAAGCAGGTGATTGATACTGCCAGGATGGGGCTCTACAGCGAGAAGAGCATTGCGTCAGTACCCGACGATCTGAAAAAGAAATATTTTACGAGGGTAGGAAGCTCCTATCAGATTTCAAAGGAGATCAAGCAGCGGGTGGACTTTCAGGAGCATGACTTATTAAAGGATACATATCCGAACGGATGCCATCTGATTGTCTGCCGCAATGTCGTGATCTATTTTACGGAGCAGGCAAAAGATTTGATCTATAAGAAGTTTTTCGACTCCCTTGCTCCGGGCGGCATTTTATTTATCGGCAGCACAGAGCAGATTATCAATTACCGTGATGTTGGATACGAGAGAAATAAATCGTTCTTTTTTGAAAGGCCGTTAAGGTAAAATAAACCAATCTTTTGTTCTTGTCATTATGGTAATGATGGAGCCGATGAAGTTATATTCGCATCATTAAGGTGATGATGGATCGAGTAAATTTCATTTATAATGGTAACAGGCAGGCGGTGGATATCTATCGCCTGCCTGTTGTGCTTTTCACAGATCTTTCGTTTCTTTCAGTCTTTTCTTTTATTTGCATTTTTGTCGAACAGTGTTTCAAAGACCTGCTTGACATAGCGCCGCAGCATGACATCGGACTCTGTGAAATCCTCCGTCAGTTCAAAGTACGTCAGCTTGTCTTTATAATTTTCCACAAATTTCGGTTTCATAACTTCCCGGTATTGCGGGACAAACAGAGCTTTTTTCTTTGTGTAACAGTTTTGCGGCACAGCCGGTTCGCGGTATTTCTTGTCCACATAAGTGGACAGGCTTTTGTGGACAGCCGCATCTTCTTTCGGCAGATAATAATAGTTCTTGTAGTCTTTAAAAAAGAACTTTAACTCTCCATCGTAGAGCTTGACATTAATTTGCGTCTTGTCTTTATAGATCGAGAGATAATACAGGGCGTTGCCGCAAGAGACGCGCCTGGGCGCCGGGTAATCGTTGGTGAGCGTAATTTGCAGCTCTTTTCTCTGTTCTTTGTTCTGTGACATGGTTTCGATGCCCTCTATAGATGCCACACAATAATTGCCGCGCAAAATGCGTTCGTAGGCGAGAATCGGCAGAAGGGAGGGAAGACCGACGATGTCATCGTAATTGTGCTGCCTCAAAAGAAACAGAGCTTCCTTGTTAGGCTTCTTTAAGTAGTTCTTGTAGACGTCGATTAAGTCACCGCCGTTTTGCGTATCATCCCGCCGTATGCCAAGAAATTGTTCTATAGACTTCTGTTTGCAGTTCTCTGTTTTTAAAAGGTTTTTTAATTGAGATACGACTTTATAGAGGTCAATATGCGTGTACGCAGAGAGGCGCTCTTTTACGCCTAACAGGCTGCATTTTGCCTTCAGGTACGGAATGTCAAACCCTGTGCCGTTAAAGCTTATAACGGTGTCGAATGGCTCGATATGATTGATAAAGGAGAGGAGAAGGAGCTTCTCTTCTATGGTTTCCTCTGCGAAGAACTGATCGACTTTTAGCGTATCGCCTTTTCTCGACACACATCCGATCATATAGAGATTGGTGTGAGCCGGAGAAAAACCGGTAGTCTCAATGTCAAAGACAACCGCATGTTCCGTAAAAATCTCCGCTGTGAGGGGTTCATTCAAAGGGCAGGGTATTTCTTCGTGCCATGTTTTCATAGTTCCTCCCATTCCGCCGCGCGAGCGGCATTTTTCGATGTGAAACTTAGTACATCTTAACGCGTGAACTTGTTTCACGCCAGCGCCCTGCGGCATGAGCCTTAGATATACTTTCCACGCTACATCAGTGCTATTTACTTTAGTTTAACATAAACTTAAGATAATTTGGTAGTTGTGCAACAATTTATTTTGCAAAGAATGTTGTTTTTGTCTAAAGTACTAAAAAAAGTACAAGAAAAAGATTCATTCTTTTTATATTTATGGTATAATTTATTAGATAGTTGTTCTAGTTCAGGTTCACTTGAACGCAACAGAATACAAAATAAGAGAAAGTGGGGCACGAACAAATGGGTTTAAAGACATTTAAAGGTGGCGTCCATCCTTATGAAGGAAAGGAACTGGCAAAAGATCAGCCGATCGTTGAAGTTGTACCTAAGGGTGATCTGGTATATCCGTTATCTCAGCATATCGGTGCGCCTGCCACTCCGATTGTAGCTGTCGGGGATAAGGTTTTGAAAGGGCAGAAAATCGCGGAAGCAGGCGGTTTTGTGTCTTCTCCGATCTATTCTTCCGTTTCAGGTACAGTGAAAGCCATTGAACCACGCCGCGTAGCAGTGGGCGACATGGTAAACTCCATCGTCATCGAAAACGACGGTGAGTTTACGGAAACAGCGTACACATCATGTGATGATGTGACAAAGCTTTCCAAAGAAGATATTATCAACAAAGTAAAAGAAGCCGGCGTCGTAGGTATGGGCGGTGCGGGATTTCCCACGCACGTCAAACTCTCTCCCAAGGAGCCGGAGAAAATTGAGTACATCATTGCAAACTGCGCCGAGTGCGAGCCGTATCTGACAGCGGACTACCGCAGGATGATGGAGAATCCCAAAGAGCTGATCGAGGGCATGAAGATTATTCTTCAGCTTTTCGGTAAAGCGAAAGGTATCTTTGGTATCGAGAATAACAAACCGGATTGTATTGCGAAATTACAGGAGATGGTAAAGGACGACCCGAGACTGGAAGTTTGTCCGCTTCAGACAAAGTATCCGCAGGGCGGTGAGCGTCAGCTGATTTATGCGGTGACGGGACGCGCGATCAACTCCAAGATGCTGCCGGCGGACGCGGGCTGTATCGTGGACAATGTGGAAACCATTATCTCCGTCTACAATGCAGTCAAATTAGGAATGCCGGTGATGAAGCGCGTATCGACGATTACCGGTGACGCCGTGAGCAAGCCGGGCAATTTCCTCTACAGCATCGGCACGAATTATACAGAACTGGTAGATGCCGCGGGCGGGTTTAAGGTACAGCCTGAAAAGATCATTTCCGGCGGCCCTATGATGGGATTTTCCATGTTTGGTTTGGATATTCCGACCACGAAAACTTCCTCCTCTCTGCTTTGCCTGACGAAGGACGAAGTGGCGGCGCTTGCCCCGTCGGCCTGCATCAACTGTGGGCGCTGTGTCACAGCCTGCCCGGAGCAGCTGATTCCGTCGCGACTCGCCAAGTTTGCGAACAACGGTATTTCGGAGGAGTTTGAGCAGTGGTTTGGCCTTGAGTGTATCGAGTGCGGAAGCTGCAGTTTCGCCTGTCCGGCGAGAAGACAGTTGGCGCAGTCGATCAAGACGATGAAAAAACAGGTGTTGGCCGCAAAACGTAAGAAATAAAAATAACATTAAGATTCTATAGAATAGAGAGGTGGATTATCGTGAGTGATTTATATCATGTTTCATCATCACCGCACGTGCGTTCCAAAGATACCACTGGGAAGATCATGCTGTATGTGGCGCTTGCACTGGTCCCGACAAGTTTGTTTGGTATCTATAATTTCGGATGGAAAGCATTATTGTTGATGGTAGTGACAATCGCAAGCTGTGTAGCTTCTGAGTGGGTGTATAATAAGATTATACATAAAGATCAGACGATCAAAGATTTCAGTGCGGTTGTGACAGGACTTTTGCTGGCATTGAACTTACCGGTCAATCTTCCCTGGTGGGAGGCGGTGATCGGTGGTGTGTTTGCGATCATTGTTGTAAAATGTTTATTTGGAGGATTGGGGCAGAACTTTATGAACCCAGCGCTCGGCGCAAGGTGCTTCCTTTTGATTGCTTTTGCTGCTGACATGACGAACTATGTGACTGACACTTACACCGGTGCGACGCCTCTGGCGGCTATGCGCAATGGCGAGACGGTCAATACGCTCGATATGCTGATCGGACGTACCGCAGGTACGATCGGTGAGACATCCGTGATTGCTATTTTGATCGGCGCGATCTTCCTGATTCTGATGAACGTTATAGACTTGAAGATCCCGGCATCCTACATTATCACATTTGCCATTTTTACGCTGCTGTTTGGAGGACATGGATTAGACGCCAACTACCTGGTGGCGCAGCTTTGCGGCGGCGGATTGATGCTCGGCGCATTCTTTATGGCGACCGATTATGTGACTTCCCCGATTACACCTGTCGGGCAGATTATCTTTGGTATCTGCTGTGGTATCTTAACCGGTTTGTTCCGCACGCTGGGTGCGAACGCAGAGGGCGTTTCGTTTGCCATAATCTTGAGTAACCTGCTTGTCCCGATGATTGAGAAAATCACGGTGCCGAGAGCTTTCGGTGTGGTAAAAGAGGCAAAGAACAAGGAAGGGGGCAAATAATATGAGTAAGAAGATAGTACATGACGCGTTGATTTTATTTGCTTTCACAATTGTTTTGGGACTTATGCTCGCATTGGTATACGGTATCACCAAGGAACCGATCGAGAAAGTCAATTACGAAAAAACACAGAATGCATACAAACAGGTGTTTGCAGATGCAGATTCTTTCGAGGATTACGCGGCATTTGACGAGGAAGCGGCAAACAGTCTGCTCACGGAGGCAGGTTATGCGGATGAAATTGAGAATGTGGTAGCCGCAAAAGACGCAGGCGGCAGTGTGATCGGTTATGTGATTACTGTGACTGCAAAGGACGCCAGCCAGAGTACGATCACATTTTCCGTCGGTATTCAAAATGACGGTACGGTCAACGGTTATTCCATCACATCGATCGCCGAGACGCCTGGACTTGGCATGAAAGCGCAGGAGGAATCTTTCTACAGCCAGTTTGAGGGTAAAAACGTGGATTCTTTTAGTGTTGTAAAACAGACTCCTGTGTCTGACAGTGAAATCGAGTCGATTTCCGGCTCCACGATCACTTCCAAGGCGATGGCTAACGGTGTCAACGCCTGCATCACATACTTCCAGAATGTATTAGGAGGTGCAAACTAATGAACAAAAATGTAGAACGTTTATATAACGGTATTATCAAGGAAAATCCTACATTTGTCCTGATGCTTGGCATGTGTCCAACACTTGCCGTCACATCTTCGGCAATCAACGGACTGGGTATGGGACTTTCCACGACGGTCGTATTGGTATTATCCAATCTTCTGATCGCAGCATTTCGTAAAGTCATTCCGGGCGGTGTGCGCGTACCGGCTTTTATCGTGATCGTTGCCTCCCTGGTGACGATGGTACAGTTTATGATGCAGGCTTATCTTCCGAGCCTGTCCGAATCGCTGGGCGTTTATATCCCGCTGATCGTGGTAAACTGTATTATTTTAGGCCGTGCGGAGAGTTATGCCTCCAAGAATCCGATCGTGCCCTCGATTTTTGACGGCATCGGCATGGGACTGGGCTTTACCGTAGGTCTCACCTGCATCGGTCTGATCCGTGAGATCCTTGGAGCGGGACAGATCTTTGGCGTACAGATTCTTTCATTAGACTGGTTTACGCCGATCACCATTTTCGTTATGGCCCCGGGTGCATTCCTTGTGTTGGCTTGTCTGGTTGCAGTGATGAATATTGTCCGCAAGAAGATGGAAGCAAAGGGCAAGCCGCTGGCGGCTCCGTCAGGCTGTTTGACCGGTGACTGTTCTGCCTGTGGGCAGTCTGCACTCTGCACCGGCAGAAGCGTGACAGCAAGCGCGGACGCGAACAAAACAGAATAGGGGGATAGATACAGATGAAAGAATTAATTTTAATAGCGATTGGCTCTGCTATCGTTAATAATGTGGTATTAAGCCAGTTCCTTGGAATCTGTCCGTTCTTAGGCGTATCTAAGAATACAAAAACAGCTGCCGGCATGGGCGGCGCCGTAATCTTTGTCATCGGCATCGCGTCCCTTGTCACCTCTTTGATTTACAAATTTATCCTTGCGAATCAGGCACTGATGAAAAAGGGCATTGATCTGACTTATTTGCAGACGATTGTGTTCATTCTCGTGATTGCAGCGCTGGTACAGTTCGTGGAAATGTTCTTAAAAAAGAATATGCCGCCTCTGTACGAGAGTTTGGGCGTGTATCTGCCGTTAATCACTACCAACTGTGCGGTACTCGGTGTGGCTCTCACCAATGTAACCAAAGAGTACGGTATCCTGGAGAGTGTGGTAAACGGCCTGGCAACGGCGATCGGTTTCTTTATCGCGATCGTAATCATGGCCGGCCTGCGTGAGAAGATCGAATACAACGATATACCAAAGCCTTTCCAGGGTACGGCGATTGTACTGATTACGGCATGTCTGATGTCAATTGCATTTATGGGATTCTCAGGAATGATTTAAGGAGGGAAAAATGAATATTACGGCAATTATAGTTGCAGCCGTCGTTGTCGGCGGCGTAGGTATCTTAATTGGATTTTTCCTTGGTATTTCCGGAGAAAAATTCAAGGTAGAAGTGGATGAAAAGGAAGTTGCTGTTTTAGAGTGCCTTCCTGGAAATAACTGTGGCGGCTGTGGTTTCGCGGGATGTTCCGGCCTCGCAGCAGCAATCGCAAAGGGAGAGGCTCCGGTTAATCAGTGTCCGGTCGGTGGCGACCCTGTCGCGGCCAAGATCGGTGAGATCATGGGTGTCTCAGCGGATGCGGGAGACCGCAAGGTAGCATTTGTCAAGTGCGCGGGAACCTGCGAAAAAGCAAATCGTGACTATGAGTATACAGGGAATGAGGACTGTGCGGCGATGGCATTTGTGCCAAACGGCGGTCCGAAGACCTGTAATTATGGCTGTCTCGGTTATGGCAGTTGTGTGAAAGCCTGCCCATTCGATGCGATTCACATCGTGGACGGCATCGCGCTTGTGGACAAAGAAGCCTGCAAAGCCTGTGGCAAGTGTGTGGCTGCCTGTCCGAAAAACCTGATTGAGCTTGTACCATATAAGGCCAAACATCTGGTACAGTGTAATTCCAAGGATATGGGCAAGAATGTGATGAAAGCATGTTCGGTCGGCTGTATCGGCTGTCACCTCTGTGAGAAGAACTGTCCAAAAGATGCAGTTCATGTGGTTGACAATGTGGCTTACATCGACCAGGAGAAGTGCGTTGGCTGCGGTATCTGTGCGCAGAAGTGCCCGAAGAAGATTATTCTGTAAGGTGGAAGAGATTGCTTTGATCTTCCAGAGTGTAATAGCATAGAATATGATATGGTGAAAAGCAGCGTTAAAAAGTGACTTTATTTATGTGGAACGGCATAGTTGAAAAGCTATGCCGTTCTGTTTTTTACTTTATAGGAAATTGCGTCGTCAGACGCATCAATTTTCAAGTTGCGGAGCAACTTGCAAAGAATCACGGAGTGATTCTTTTTTATTCGCAGGCTCGGTGCAACAGATCTGTTTGGAGGATTGCTAGTATACGAATCATGTGGTATGATAAACGTACATGGTATAAAGTTTTAGGCTAATAACCTATACAATATATTCCTAATTTGTTGTAGAAAAAAATAGTGAGAAAGAGGAGGGCGATTGGATATGAAATGTAAAAGAAAATGGCTGACAGGGTTTTTAGGTTTTTTGTTGGCAGCAGAGGTTGTGATAAATCCCGCACAAAACGCAAACTTGATGGCGGCGGAGATTGAGAGGCAGGATGGCGAGCTACGAATATCAATTGAAATGCAAAATGAGATTTCGGACATCCAGGAATCGCAGGACACGAATGCATCCACAGAGAAATCTGACGGACTATTGGTGGGGACAATGGTAACCGTTGGACAAAACATCTATAAAGTGACGGAAGAGAAGTTTACAGTTTCTTTTTTTAGTAACAAGGAGCAATCTTCATTGGTTTTCGTTCCAGATGAGGTAATAATTAGTGGCATTCATTATAAAGTGACGTCTATTGCTGCCCGCGCTATCATGCGCAATGAACAAGTGAAAAAAGTGGGGATAGGAAAAAACGTTATTTCCATAGGTGATAGGGCACTTTCCGGGTGTAGTAACTTGATGACAATAGAGATGCCGGACAATGTGATTAGTATTGGAGAGGGTACATTTTCCGGGTGTAGTAAATTGACAGATATAGAAATACCTGAAAGTGTTATATATATCGGGAATAGAGCATTTTCGAAATGTAGCAGATTGACAGGCATAGAGATACCAAAGAATGTTATTACCATTGGGGAGGGAGCGTTTTCTGGGTGTAATTGGTTGAAAGACATCCGTCTCCCGGATGGATTGACGAATATAAGTGGAGAAACATTTTCTGAATGTATAAACTTGAAAAGTATAAGTATCCCAGAAAACGTAATAAGTATTGGGGATAGTGCATTTTATGGTTGCAATGCTCTCACGGATGTATATTATATGGGAAGCAGGGAACAATGGTCTGATATTGCGATTGGGTTGCAGAATCATTTATTAGAAAATGCAACAATTCATTATGGTGTTGGAGAAGAACCAGATTCTGAGCAACCATCAACAGAAACCCCGGACAGTAGCAGACCGACGGAGACACCGACAACGGAAACCAGCCAGGCAACAGAAACCCCGGACAGTAGCAGACCGACGGAGACACCGACAACGGAAACTGATTCAGGCGATGGTAGTTCATCTGTATCGGGGGAAAAGGACAGCCAAATACCTGACCAAACGCCTTCCAGAGACTCCCAATCTCCTGATACGCAGCTTCCGCAACCAGATGCCACACCACAGCCCGGCGATAGGATAAAATACGGCAAAGCTACATATAGAGTTTTAAAAGAAAAAGCTACGGTTGCTTTTGTAGAATCTTCTGCTAAGACCTCCACGCTTAAAATACCAGATCAGGTAAAAAGCGGTGGCATCACCTACAAAGTGAAGTCAATTGCCAACAATGCCTTAAAAGGAAACAAAAACGTGAAGAAAGTAACAATAGGGAAAAATGTAACAGCAATTGGCAGTCGGGCTTTTATGAATTGTAAGAAGCTATCCTCTGTTACGGTTGGTACCGGGGTAAAGATCATCGGAAAAGAAGCGTTTAAAGGCTGTAAGCAGTTGAAGATGATTCATGTAAAATCAAAGAAACTTTCAGATATTGGGAAAAATGCATTTAAAGGTATCAAGCCGACAGCAACAGTTAAGGTTCCAGGAGGTAAATTGCAAGATTATAAGAAGCTGCTCAAGGGCAAGGGACAGGGCGGCAAGGTCAAAATAAAAAAGTAAAGGAAAAGTAGTTATATCGTATATCGTAAAAAGAAAAATATACACTTGGGCAGTCAGAGCGCAAAACACTTCCCCTTCTGCCAACCACAATACGGTAAAGCGTTTCGTTCCTTTGAGGTAGGGACTGCCATTCATGCCTGTAAGCAAGAGAAAACGGTGTGTTATGGTAGTCCCTATCCTTAGACTTTTACAGAAAGGCAGGGCATAACAGTGAAGACCAAACAGCATTTATCCAATGGATATAGTCTGACAAAGGAAACGGGATGTTGGCGCTTTCATTTTTGCCGGAGATGAAACTGCGATATCCATATCGGGCGCGGATCACATGGCGGCGGATAACCGCATATTATGAAAGGATTATGTATCAGAAGCTGATGTGCTGGATAACAGCTCATATTTCCCTCAAAAATCATCAAATCACGATCGGAATTTGAAAGAAGGTTTTTCATGAAATACATGGTAGATTTTACAGCTTTGGGTTTCTTATATGCTTTTATTTTTTTCAGAAGATGGAAAAGCAAAGGAAAAGATGTATTGTTTGTCAATACACTAATGTATATATATCTTTCTTTTGTGCTGTACTTTACTTTGATGCCGGTCATAACAGCTCTCCCATTTGTTCTGAACCATCCCTATACGCCAATGAATTTGGTGCCGTTTATAGATGTTTTGGCGGGGAGAGGGGATTTTGTAAGGCAGGTAGTATTGAACGTGATTATGACCGTACCGTTTGGTTTTTTATTTCCATTGACCCAAAATAGAGCTGCTAAGTTTAGCAGAACAGTATTTTTCTGCTTTTTGATGAGTTTGGGTATTGAACTATTACAACCGCTTATCAATGGATTCAGATCATCGGACGTCACGGATTTAATCACGAATGTGATTGGAGGAATGCTCGGATACGGTTGTTATGTAATGTTTAAACCAATCTTATTTTGGACATTAGATCATCTCAAATAAGGGAGTGGGGGGTATACCCGCCGCTCAATCACAGTGAAACAGTTCAGACAAGAAGACCTGTTTTAGATATCCTTTTCTACAAAGTGGTTATTATAAAGCTTCCAGTACTTTTGATATACCCGATCTTCCTGCCCGTCAAGGTTTAATTGAAACATGCGGAACGTAACCAATATATTTTTGGGCTGCCACCATTCCTCATAAGAGTAGCAGTATTTCATTCCCACCTGCCTCATGACACCACCGCTTCTGGGATTATTTCTATCATGTGTTGCTGTAATATATGGAATCCCGTCACGCTTTAATTGTGCAATCAAAACCCTGCCAGCCTCTGTGACAATTCCCCTGTGCCAAAACTCCTTGCGAAGCGCATATCCAAAATCGTAGCTATCGTCCGTATCTGCTTTGATGTATCCAATCGGGTAATTATCTTTTAAACAGATCGCAAAGTGGTACCTGCCGTCTGCAAACTGTTTCTCATAAAAGTTTTTCGTTTCTTCTATATTTTTTACAGGAAACCACGGCAGAAAAGTATTGATTTCTTTGTCTTTTAAAATCTGATACAATGCCTCCATATCACCGTTTTCAAATTTCCGTAGTATCAGCCTATCTGTTTCCAATCTTAAAGTGTCCATGGTAATCCTCTATTATTTACAGGAAAGCAAGTCTTTTACAACTAGTACAACGAATATTAATTAGCTGACACCTTGACTTGTCTGATTTTTCATCCGCTTCGTTGTCGTCAATTGACGTAGCCACCGCTACGCCTGCGTTTGTGAAGCAGCACTCTCAGAAAAATATGCTGCGTCAAACTATCCAAAACTTAAATTTCGTTGTACTAGAAAACCGTCAGCAAAACGTCTTCCCCGATTCCCGAGCTCTCGTGCAGCACATAGTCTGCGTCGATAAAGATGGCTTCCGTGTCCGGCAGCGATTCGATCAGTGCAAGGCCCTTTTCGATGCCCAGGGCAAAACAGATGGTGCTCAAGGCGTCCCCGTCCACCGAAGCGGTTGTGATGATGGAGACGCCGAGCAGATCATTGTCAATCGGATACCCGGTAGAGGTATCTAGCAGATGATGGTAGAGCGCATCGCCCACTTTAAAGTAGCGTTCATAGACGCCGGAGGAGACCACGGTCTGGTCTGCGATCTTGACCGCGGCGATCGAGGAGCCGTCCCCGGCAAAAGGCTTCTGCAATCCGATATTGTAGGGGGAGCCGTCTGGTTTTTCGCCGATACACAGGACATTTCCGCCCAGATTGATGTGTCCGCTGGTGACATGATGCTCTGTGAGATAGGCTTTCATCTTGTCGGCAATGTAACCCTTAGCGATGCCGCCTAGGTCGATGCGCGCGTCGGGATTGCGCAGAGAAACATTGTTTCCGTCAATGACGATATTACGGTAATCCACGGTGGCGAGAGCTTTATCGATCTCGCTTTTAGCCGGAATCATAGAGGCGTCCGTCTCATTTAACAGGGCTTTGGTCGAGATGTTCCATAAGTCTGAGATTTTTCCTATGGTAACGTCAAATATTCCGTCGCTGAGTTCGCTGTAGTAAATACTTTTTTCCAACAGCTCAATGGTTTCGTCGTGCACCGTGACAGCCTTGCCCGCCGCAGCATTGATTTGAGAGATGTCACTGTCGGGGATGGTGTTGGAAAAATAGCTCTCATACTTTGCGGCAAGCGCAAAGCAGTCCTCCAACAGAGCTTCATGGGAACTGCCGTAGAGTGTGATCGTGATCACCGTGTCAAAATAAAATCCGGATTTTTGAAGCTGCGTATTGGGATTGCCCAGATTGCAGCCGTCCACAAGCGGACAGAGCAGGATGAGAATCAGAAATATGGCGCATAATTTTTTGCGTGACATGATATGTCCCTTCTAAAATGTCAAAATATTTGTATTCTCTCATGTTACAGGATTTTCCTGATAATTTCAATATTTTCAAAGAAATCATTTTGCCATTTGGGGCAAGATGTGATAAACTGAAAAATGGAATTTTGGGGAGCGATACAAATAGCCCGGATGGCGTCCCATTGCGTCAAACGTTCAGGAATGGAGATTTATATAGAAATGGAACAGAAAGAATTTGATTTTCAACAAAAGAAAAGAGTCGTGGTAAAAATCGGCTCGTCCTCTTTGATGTACGAGGAGACGGGGAATCTGAATCTAACTAAGTTGGAGAGATTGGTGCGGGAACTCTGCAATCTCAAAAACCGCGGGATAGATGTGTGTCTGGTAAGCTCTGGCGCGATCGCTGTGGGAAGACAGTCAATCGGGCTTGCCGAGCGGCCAAAGGGCATCTCCGAGAAGCAGGCGTGTGCGGCTGTCGGACAGGCTAAGCTAATGATGGCCTACCAGAAACTATTTGGCGAATATAATCAGATGGCCGGACAGATATTGATCACAAAAAATACCATGGTCAATCCGGTCTCTAGGGAGAACGCCCAAAACACCTTTGAGGAGTTATTTCGTATGGGAGTGATACCGATTGTAAACGAAAACGACACGGTTTCGACCTACGAGATGCAGTTTGGCGACAATGATACGCTCTCGGCAATCGTGGCTTCCCTGGTTGGGGCAGACCTTTTGATTCTGCTTTCTGATATTGACGGGCTGTTTACGGACGACCCGCACACCAACCCGGACGCACAATTAATCGAAGTGGTTGAGAAAATGGATACGGACATATTGGGCATGGCAAAGAGCACAGTTGGCAGCGACATGGGAACCGGGGGGATGGCGACGAAGCTGACCGCGGCAAAGATCGCAACGCTGTCCGGCGCGGATATGGTCATTGCCAACGCCAAAGATGTGCGCATTATACATACCATTTTTGATGAGGCTTTTATTGGAACCATCTTTAAGGCGGAGAAAAAAGATACCTTCCGTATCGCGGATTTTATATTGGAGACAATTGGCTAAGCCGGGAGTAAATCAATGCGGCAGAATGGGAGGAACTATGCAAAAAGAGCAGATAGACAGAATCAATGCGTTATACCGCAAGTCCCAGGCGGAAGGTCTGACAGAGGAGGAGAGGAAAGAGCAGGCTCTGCTGCGCAAGCAGTTTGTCGCGGATGTGAGGGGCAATCTGGTATCGCAGTTAAATCAGATTACTTTGGTGGACGAGGACGGGACAATGGAAAACCTGGGTGAAAAATTTGGAGACAAAACAACAGATCCGAAATTATCATAAAAGAATACGCGATGGCATGGCAAAGCGGGAGATAGAAGAAAAAAGCCGCCTGATTTGTGGGAAAGTCCTCAAGAGCCGCCAATACCGGGAGGCA
>CAJTYI010000021.1 GCA_910584215.1 uncultured Roseburia sp.
TGTGGCTCCAACTCACGATGAATTGCCGCATTTACCTTGTGAAATAGAAAAAGTTTTATGAAATTTACAATAGAATAAATATGCAACACATAAGAATATTTATTCAGTCAAAACAATGACTAAAAACCTGTGAGTTTTGGTAGAAGAAATATGCAATTCAAAAACACTATTCAGTTGCAGAAGACGGCTTATAACCAATCCTTTACAAAATCATGTAAAGCGAACAAATGAGGACAGACATACGACGTCTAGGAAATGTACAAAAGTTGATTAGAGTACAATTTATGGTACAGATAAAAGTTTATAATTTCTGTATTGACAAGCAAGACAACTTATAATACTATTAAAACAGGAAACGAACATAAGTTCGCACGGAGGAAAGAAGAATGGCAAGAGAAGATAAGTTAAAGGCATTGGACGCCGCGATCTCGCAGATTGAGAAGCAGTATGGCAAGGGTTCGATCATGAAACTCGGAGATCATTCCAAGGATATGAACATAGAGACGATTCCGACTGGTTCGCTGAGCCTTGATATCGCGCTTGGGATTGGCGGCCTGCCAAGGGGGCGCGTTGTGGAGATTTATGGACCAGAGTCCAGCGGTAAGACGACCGTGGCGCTTCATGTGGTGGCTGAAGTACAAAAGATGGGCGGCATTGCCGGATTTGTGGATGCGGAGCACGCGCTGGACCCGGTTTATGCTAAAAATATCGGGGTTGATATCGACAATCTCTATATTTCCCAGCCGGACAGCGGAGAGCAGGCATTGGAGATCACCGAGACGATGGTGCGTTCCGGTGCGGTAGATGTTTTGATCGTGGATTCCGTTGCCGCGTTAGTACCTAAAGCCGAGATCGACGGAGATATGGGAGATTCCCATGTCGGATTGCAGGCGCGCCTGATGAGCCAGGCTCTGCGCAAGCTGACCGGTGTCATCAGCAAATCCAATTGCGTGGTGATCTTTATCAATCAGCTTCGTGAAAAGGTAGGCGTCATGTTCGGCAACCCGGAGACGACGACCGGCGGACGGGCGCTGAAGTTTTACTCCTCTGTGCGCATGGATGTGAGACGAATCGAGGCATTAAAGCAGGGCGGTGAAGTTGTGGGCAACCGTACCAGAGTAAAAGTAGTCAAAAATAAAGTGGCGCCGCCGTTTCGTGAGGCCGAGTTTGATATTATGTTTGGCAAGGGCATTTCCAAAGAGGGAGATATTTTAGACCTTGCGGCAGGTCAGGGCGTGATCAGCAAATCCGGCGCATGGTATGCCTACAACGGTGATAAGATTGGCCAGGGACGTGAAAATGCCAAACAGTACTTAAAGGACAATCCGCTGATCTGCGCGGAAGTGGAGGCAAAGGTCAGAGAACAGTTCGCACCGGACGATGAGCCCGAAGAGGCAGAAGTTTCTCCAAAGGAGAAAGCGAAAGCCGAGAAAGCGGCAGTGAAAGCTGTGGCGGCGGAGGAGCATTCAGAAAAAGAGCCGGGCGTGTCATAAAGATAGAAGTTTAGGGATAGAAAGAAAAAGAGCCAGGCGTGTCATAAAGAAAGAAGTTTAGGGATAGAAAGAAAAAGACCAGGCGTGTCGCAAAGAAAGAAGTTTAGGGATAAAGAGAAAAAGACCAGGCGTGTCGTAAAGATAGAAGTTAAAGATAATGAGAAAAGAGCCGCGTGTATCATAGAATTTTGCGAGGAAAGCGGGGAGTTTATGACAGAATTACAGATTACAGCTATAGAATACTTGACGAAAGGAAGAGTCAACATTCATTTTGAGAACGAGGAAACGCTGCTTTTGTATCGCAGTGAGATCTATAAACTTCCCCGCAAAGACGCCGAACTGCTCACGGCAGGAACATACATACCGCAGTCTTTATATCACAAGCTTCTCTATGAGGTGATCGGTGTCCGCGCAAAAAAGAGAGCAATTTATTTGCTCGAGCAGATGGACCGAACAAAAAAGCAGCTGACAGACAAACTCATGTGCGGCGGATATCCCAAGATTTGTGTGGAGGAGGCCGTCGCGTATGTGGAGCGGTATCGCTATTTGGATGACGAGAGATATGCGAGAATGTATGTGCGCTGCGGACAGGATAAAAAGAGCATGCGGCGCATCACAATAGATCTTACGGCAAAGGGAGTCGCAAGAGAAGTGATTGAGCAGGCTTTGGAGGAGGAATATACTGCCGATGAGACAGAAAAAATACGGCAGTTGTTAGAAAAGCGCCATTACGATTATCAGGGAAGAGATCAGAAAGAGAAGCAGAGGACGTATCAATATTTGATGCGCCGTGGCTTTCACAGCAGTGATATTTTAAAAGTGCTTCGTGCACAGTGACACCTCTATTTGTCAATATATGTTATATGTTGCCGAAAATGAATTGCCATAATATGTATCCGATTATGCATACTGTACAATTATTTGCTTGACATATTGCCGAAAATAGAATAAAATTTATATGTTGTAGTTATGACAGATAAAGGATAATTAGATGTTATATGTACAATGAAAATTTCATAAAGGAGGTGCCCTGTTGTTAGACGTAGTGATTGCTGTCATGATTACTCTGATCGCAACTGCTTTTATCGTTTATTTTATCACGACGGCCTATCATAAGAAAGTGACGGAGGCTAAGATCGGCAACGCGGATGAGAAAGCGCGGGAGATTATAGACGAGGCAGTAAAGGCAGCGGAAACCAAGAAGCGTGAGGCCGCTATTGAAGCCAAAGAAGAGTCCATTCGCGTGAAAAACGACCTGGACAAAGAGGTGAAAGAGCGGAGAGCAGAGCTTTCGCGCAGTGAGAGGCGTATTGTTCAAAAGGAAGAAAATTTGGACAAGAAGCTCGAGGCGATTGAGAAGCGTGAAGCCGGTTTTGCAGCCAAGGAAGAGGAAATTAACAAGCAGAAGGCTCAGGTCGCGAAGCTCAACGAAGAGCGCATACAGGAACTGGAAAGGATTTCCGGATTAACCTCTGAACAAGCAAAAGAATATCTTTTAAAAACCGTTGAAGAAGATGTTAAGCTTGATACTGCTAAAATGATCAAAGAAATGGAGAACAGAGCAAAGGAGGAAGCTGACAAAAAAGCAAAAGAGTACGTGGTTACGGCGATACAAAAGTGTGCGGCAGACCATGTGGCAGAGACGACGATCTCTGTGGTACAGCTTCCAAACGATGAAATGAAGGGCAGGATTATCGGTAGAGAGGGCCGCAACATTCGCACGTTGGAGACAATGACAGGTGTTGATTTGATTATTGATGACACACCGGAGGCAGTCATATTGTCAGGTTTCGATCCCATCCGCAGAGAAGTTGCCCGTATCGCTCTGGAGAAGTTGATTGTGGACGGACGTATCCATCCGGCCAGAATTGAGGAGATGGTTGAAAAGGCGCAAAAGGAAGTAGAAACGATGATTCGGGAGGAAGGAGAGGCTGCTACCCTTGAGGTGGGAGTACACGGTATTCATCCTGAATTAGTCAAACTTCTCGGTAGAATGAGATTTCGCACCAGTTATGGTCAGAACGCACTCAAACATTCTATTGAAGTGGCTCAGTTGTCAGGTTTATTGGCAGCCGAGATCGGTGTCGATGTAAGAACCGCGAAACGTGCAGGTTTGTTACATGATATTGGAAAATCTGTAGACCGTGAAATGGAAGGGTCACATATACAGATTGGTGTAGATTTGTGTAAGAAGTATAAGGAATCATCCATCGTGCTCAATGCCGTTGAGTCTCATCACGGTGATGTAGAGCCACAGTCCTTAATTGCATGTATTGTGCAGGCGGCAGATACGATCAGCGCCGCAAGACCGGGTGCCAGAAGAGAGACACTCGAAACATATTCCAATAGGTTAAAGCAGTTAGAAGATATTACGAACGGATTTAAAGGGGTTGACAAGTCTTTTGCTATTCAGGCAGGTAGAGAGATTCGTGTAATGGTTGTTCCAGAGCAGGTAAGCGATGCCGATATGGTATTGCTGGCGCGCGATATATCGAAACAGATTGAAGCTGAATTAGAATATCCGGGACAGATCAAAGTAAATGTCATCCGCGAATCGAGAGTTACTGATTATGCGAAATAAGAGTAAATGATTTACATGAATAAATATGGAAAGTATTGAAAATGCGATATCTTCAATGCTTTCCATATTTTTCGTTGTGAATGACAACGATATAATCGGCAAAGCTATATAATTGGATAATGGAGTGATCGGATATTAGGAAGATGGAATGGATTGTATAAGAGTGACAACGATATCAACTGCATAACGAAATAATTCAGTAATGGAGTGATCGGAGATCAGAAACAGGAGATTAACTAGATCACCTTGCTAGATTTGGACGTGCTAGAATTTTATAAGAGTGTTGCAAACAAAATATGTAATTTGATAAAAAAGGGAGGAGACCATCCAATGGACAAGCAGATCAAAAGAGTAAAGCGCGAGTTAATACATCGGGGCGCTATTTTAGATATCTACCAGGATACCATGGAACTGCCGGAAGGCAAGCAGGAGATATGGGATTTTGTTTCACATCGAAAGGGAGCGGCTGCGGTAGTTCCAGTGCGTGAGGACGGGAAGATATTGATGGTGAGACAATACCGCAATGCATTGGAGCGTGAGACATTGGAGATACCCGCAGGGTCAAGGGACAGCGTGACGGAGGACACAAGCGTGTGTGCTGCCAGAGAGTTGGAGGAGGAAACCGGTTATAAGAGCGATCAGCTCACATTTCTATTGTCACTTAGAACCACGGTAGCATTTTGTGATGAATTTATTGATGTCTATCTGGCGAAAGACTTAAAAAAAGGAGAGCGGCATTTGGATGACAGTGAAGATATCGATGTCGAGGAGTATGAGATCGAGGAACTCTGCGAGATGATCTATCAGGGAAAACTGCAGGATTCCAAAACCGTTGCCGCTCTGTTGGCGTATAAAAATCTGCTGAACGAAGAAAAGTGTGGCGGCAGATAGCCGAACGAATGCTGTAGCCGAACGAATGTTGTAGTCGAATGAATGTTGTAGCCGAAAAATATTCTGTCAAAGAGTATGTCATGCTCTGCCGTTTCGTCGAGGCGTGTGCGGTATCGTGCATATTTGGATATTGCATCCTTCCGACAAAAAAACTATAATATTTCATAGGAATATAATATAAAAGCAGCATGGTTCACTTTAGAGCATGATTCCTGGCAGACTTTGGCGTGCTCTGATGTGGCAGAGATATGAGAAAGAAGATTGCGGCCATGATTTTATTGAGAGCAAATCAGGAATTAAAATACACATTTGATAAATTGATTGAGACGATGAAAGTTCCAGTGGAGTGGACTGGCATCTTTGCGGTGGTGGATGATTACATGATTTTACAGGGACAGGTGCGCTCCCTGTTTTTTCACTTTGACACCAAAAAAGTTGTGACGAATATTATCGATATTCCGGTCAAAGAAGATGAGGTGTGGGAAATCTTAAATAATGTCCGCCTGCGCAATACCATCAATATGATTCTCTATGCGTTTGGAAAATGGGGCAATATAAGCGGTCTGCGGGTAGATAAAGATTATAGGCAGCTGAACAGCCTTTTTACCGGTATCATGAAAGAAATTGGCATTGATGTGGAATATAACCAAAACCATTTCCGCTTTTTTGAGAAAGGCATCCGCATCACCTATGAGGATGTCATACAGGAGGCGTTAAAGGAGCAGACGCCTGTTGAAGAGGCAAAAGAGGAGGCGGAGGGAAAGGGCCTTTGGCACAATATGATCTGGCAAAAAAAGCAGACGCTATTCCCTCATGTGGAAACCACACTGGCGGAGCGGATAAAAGGGAGGCTGGGCAATAACTTTTATCTGATCGGTTATCTTTGCCCTGACTGTAAGAGCAATCTCTTTATGGTGGTCTATCCGATGGACCGTGAAGTGCGTGTCGAGACGGAGGAGGGCGGCGTACTTTTGGCGAGGGCATGTGTCTGCGATAGCTGCAACTGCTTTTTTACGCCGCGGCCCAGGCGGCTTTTGGCGGAGGGCGATGCCTACTTTCTGCCGTTTGGGGAGGACAGAAAAGCATATGAAGATTATCTGGAGCTGATGGGCAAAAGCGGAGAGCGTGTCTCCAACAGTCATTTTAACGAATTTGCCGACCGGCGCGGCATGAACCGCAATCCGGGTGATACGCTCGAAGAACTCTCGCAAAAGATTGAAGATTTGTCTGCTGAGGAGTTGGAAGAGCTGGAAGCGCGGTTGGATGAGGTATTCTTTTCAGATGAGAGCACGAAAAAATTCGAGCATAAGATCAGAAAAGAGACGCGCAAGAAGCAAAAGGAGCGGGAAGAGAGAAAAAGAAAAGAGCGCGAGAAGAGCGCGAGGGAGCGGGAGAAAAAAGAAAAGGTACATAAAGAGAACGTACAAAAGGAGAAAGAAGAAAACAAAGAAACGGGGGAGAGAGAGAAAGCAAAAGAGGAGCGAAGCTTTACCATTAACCTTAGAAGCAGCGGCATCAAGATAGGCGCTGACGGTGTCCGCGGCGCCCAACCCTCTGAGACGGAGGAGACGAAGCGTGAAGAAGGCGCTGTGCGGTCTGCTGCAAAAGTCAGGGAGCGCGATGCAAGTGAGCGCGCAGAGAACAAAAATTCAGCTGCCAGGCAGCGCTACGATGATAAAATGCGCGTGATGGAGCGCCTGTCAGAGCGCCAGACGAGTGAACTTGAAAAGCAGATCGCACATGACGGGGCGTTGACGACGGAAGAAAAAGAGAGTTATCTTGGAAGGATAAAAGACAAAAGGCAGCGCGAGAGGGCGGCCCAGTACCAGCGCAAGGTAGACGACTGTGAGAATAAGCCGTATGCCGTCACCAAACGGGTGGAGACAGAGATTCGCCAGGAGGAAAATCTGCCGGCGGAGGAAAAAGAAACCCTTCTGTCGAAAATTGCCCGGTTTTTAAAGCGGCAGGGAGAGCAGGAAGTAAAACAGATGATGGCGCAGATGCCCAGCGGCATGGACAGAGCACAGCATAAAAGTTTTATGAAGCGTCTGTCCGCCTATGAGGAGGTAGATTTAGAACCGTATCAGCAACAGATTAAGACCAGTTTGGATCAGGCCGAAGAGGCGGAGCTCAAAAGGCTCATGAAAGGTCTTAGCAGGAAGACACGCGCGGACTGTGCGAGATTGGCCGATACGCTGCGCGCGGGTGATTATGAGCCGGAGCTTGTGAAACCTTGTCTGGAGGAATTGAGGGAACGGATCGAACGCTTTGACCTGGCGGCGATCGAGGGGATTTTGGACGGCGCTGCCCAGATGGGGTTTGCGGAGGGGATGCAGGCTTACGACGCGGTCATGAATGGGGATTTCTTGCCGGAATTAAAGGCAGACGCCCTTAAAATGCTGGAGAAACGCTTGTCCAAGATGAAAGCGGATGAGAGTGAACTTCTGGTCAAAAAGTTGCAGGATGAGTGCAGGGAAGCCGGGATTCCCATGAATGAGAAACACCATTTTTACCCTGCCAGAAAGGTTCTGATGGGGCAGGCGTCAAAGGAAGAGATGAAAGTGATTGACTTTGCCGTAGAGACCTATGCGGGAGACCGGAATCTGTTTGAATACCCCATACTGGTTGTGGATACTACAAGAGGCGGCAGCGGCAAAGAGGGTATGATACTTACGCCTGAACATTTGTATTACAGTACCTTTTTGAGCGCGTACGGCATCGACATCGCTTCGATTGTTAAGGTGAGCGCCTCCACGGGACTTTTGAACCGGGGGCTCTACGTCCATCAGGGCAATGGGCAGAAGATTAAGGTTCCTTATGCTGTGGACAATAAGGATTTGACTGCCTACGCAAAAGTGCTGGACGCATTTATCCGATATCTCAAGGAGAAGCCGGATTCGAGGAATGTTGCCTATCTGGCAAAAGAAAAACATGAGAAAATATGCTGTTACCGCTGCGGTGCATTTTATCAGGGCGGCAGTGTCTGCCCAAAGTGCGGATATAAAAATAATGCATGAATCACTGGCTTTTTTCATAGAATCATAGTGAGATTTTGACAGTGAGGATAGGATCTATGTCAAAAAAGACAAAAAAAATTATCAGCATAGTACTGGTGCTTACCGTTATGTTTGGTCTTGGGCGCGCGGCTGCCTATATACAGACCAAATATCATGTGGTAAGCACCTTTTCTATTGCCGGGGAAACGGAAAACTGGGGACTTGGCTTCGGAGAGTCCGGTGCCCAGCCCAGAGGAAACGTATCAGCGGAGGAACTAAAGCAATATAATGCCTTTTATATGGGGGGGAACAGTGAGAAGGTTCTCTATTTAACGTTTGACTGCGGGTATGAAAACGGCAACACCGAAAATATTCTGGCGGCCTTAAAGAAGCATCAGGCTCCGGCGACATTCTTTGTGGTCGGACATTATCTGGAGAGTGCGCCCGATCTGGTGAAGCGGATGGTGGAGGAAGGCCATACCGTCGGCAATCACACCTACCATCACCCGGATATGACGGCGATCTCTGATCTCGCTTCTTTTCAAAAAGAGGTGGATGATGTGGCAAATTTGTTTTTGGAGATCACCGGACAGGAGATGACAAAATATTATCGTCCGCCGCAGGGAAAATACAGTGTAGAAAATATGAAAATGGCCCAGGAGCTGGGATATGCCACGTTTTTCTGGAGCCTCGCTTATGTGGACTGGAACACGGACGCCCAGCCCAGCAAGACGGAGGCATTTGACAAATTAATTCCCCGTGTGCATCCCGGGGCGATCGTGCTTTTGCACAATACCTCCAAGACCAACGGGGAAATATTAGATGAGCTCTTGACCCAGTGGGAGGGGATGGGTTATACATTTGCGCCCCTGTCCCAGCTGGTGGATTCGGTATAAGATCGTACTGCCGCATAGCGCCCGCCGCACAAAAGCAGCCACCTCTCTCATGAATGAGGAGTGTTGGGAGTGGATGCGGCGAGATTCTTGTTGGCAGTCGAGAGCATCAGCTTGATACGGTTTAGCTGATTGACCTCGCTGGCGCCCGGGTCATAATCGATTGCCACGATATTTGAGAGCGGATAGCGGTGCCGCAGCTCCTTGATGACGCCTTTGCCCACAACGTGATTGGGCAGGCAGGCAAACGGCTGGGCACATACGATGTTGTTGGTGCCGCTCTCTATCAGTTCGAGCATCTCGCCGGTCAAGAACCATCCTTCGCCGGTCTGGTTGCCCTCAGAGACAATTTCTCTCGCCTGCTTCGCCAGCTCGTCGATGGAGGCGGGCGGTGTGAAGTGGGCGCTTTTTTGGAATTCGTCTCTGGCTGCTTTGCGCAGCCATTCAAAGAAGCGGATGCCAAGCCGCCCTATGCGCTTTGATTTCTTGCTCATGCCAAGATAGTCTGCCTTAAAGCCGGTGTTGTAAAAACAGTACAGCAGGAAATCGGTCAGATCGGGCACAACGGCTTCGGCGCCCTCGGCCTCTAACAGATCGACCAGATAGTTGTTGGCCGCCGGGTGAAATTTGACCAAGATCTCCCCGACGACGCCGACTCTCGGTTTTTGGACGTCTTTTCTCGGCAGGTTGTCAAAATCGCGGATGATGCTGCGACACAATTTCTTAAAGCGTCTGTGTGAGAGCGTTCCCTTTTGGCTGACAAAGGCGACGACCTCC
This sequence comes from uncultured Roseburia sp., assembly GCA_910584215.1. Classification (GTDB taxonomy): domain Bacteria; phylum Bacillota; class Clostridia; order Lachnospirales; family Lachnospiraceae; genus Roseburia. The sequence goes on from CAJTYI010000021.1 coordinate 9,632, forward strand.
TGTTTCCATTTCTCGTGCAGCGCGTTGGCAGCGCCCGGTTTTTCCTCATAAGGGCGGGTCGCATAGAGACAGCGCATGAAAATATCGCCAAATTCCAGCGCGTACAGGCCATGCTGTAAGAGCGGCAGGGTCAGCTTAAATCCCGGATTAAATTCTAAACCGCTTAAGTTGATGGAAATAACCGGCACATCCGGGTACCCGGCCCTCTCCAGTGCGCGGCGCAAAAATCCTACATAATTGGAAGCGCGGCAGCCGCCGCCTGTCTGTGACATGAGGATGGCGATCTTTGTCATATCGTATTTGCCGGACGATACGGCGGCCATGATCTGCCCTACGGTAATCAGTGAAGGGTAGCAGGCGTCGTTGTTGACAAACTTAAGACCGACATCCACACACTCTCGCGCCGGGATATCGGGAACCACGAGGTGGTAGCCGGCAGTCTGGAAGGCCGGTTCGAGCAACTCAAAATGAATCGGTGACATCTGCGGGCAGAGAATCGTGTATTCTTTGCGCATTTCCTCGGTAAACACGACGCGGTTGTAATTGGAAGGAACAATCGTGCGTTCGTCTTGCTTTTTCTCCCGCACGCGGATAGCGGATAACAGGGAGCGGATGCGGATTCTCGCCGCGCCCAGATTATTGACCTCGTCGATCTTCAGGCAGGTATAGATCTTGCCTGATTTGGTCAAGATATCGTTGACGGCGTCGGTTGTGACTGCGTCGAGGCCGCAGCCAAAGGAGTTTAGCTGAATCAAATCCAGATCGTCCCTGGTCTTTATAAAGTTGGCGGCCGCATAGAGCCTAGAGTGGTACATCCACTGGTCCATCACGATCAGCGGGCGTTCCACTTTCCGCAAATGGGAGACGGAATCTTCCGTGAGCACGGCGATGCCGTAGGAATTGATAAGTTCCGGTATGCCATGGTTGATCTCCGGGTCCAAATGGTAGGGGCGGCCCGCTAAGACGATGCCGCGTCTGCCGTTTTCCTCCAGATACTGCAGTACTTCTTCCCCTTTTTGGCGAATTTCCTCGCGCACCATGGCGAGTTCTTTATAACCCTCGCTGACCGCGTCGCGGATTTCGGTTTCCGGTATGTCAAATTCGGTTCCGGTGAACATCCTCACCAACGCGGACGACAGGGCGTCCTCGGTGGCAAATGACATGAACGGGTTGTAAAAACGCACATGGCCGGAGGTAATCTCGTCCACGTTATTTTTGATGTTTTCCGCGTAGGAGGTCACAATCGGGCAGTTGTAGTGATTGTTGGAATCTGGGAATTCATTTCTCTCGTAGGGGATACACGGGTAGAAAATGAAATCCACGTTCTGATGAATCAGCCAGGCGATGTGGCCGTGCGCGAGCTTGGCAGGGTAACATTCGGATTCGCTCGGTATGGAATCAATGCCCAGCTCGTAGATCTTTCGTGTTGACTGGGGGGAGAGCACGACCTGAAAGCCCAGCTTGTGGAAGAAAACGGCCCAAAATGGGTAGTTTTCATACATATTTAATACGCGGGGAATCCCCACGGTTCCTCTCTTGGCCAAAGCAGCGGGCAGAGGCGGATAATTAAAAATGCGTTTATTTTTATAGTCAAAAAGATTGGGAATGTTTTCCTTGTTCTTTTCTTTGCCAAGGCCCCGCTCACAGCGGTTTCCGGTGATATATCTGCGTTTGTCGGAAAACTGGTTGATCGTCAGCAGACAGTGGTTGGTACAGCCTTGGCAGCGGGTCAGCTTCGTGTCAAAAGTTAAGGAAGTGATCGCCGTGATCGGAAGCATCGTCGTCCGACCGCTTTTTTCATGGCGTTCCCGTGCGATCAGGGCTGCGCCAAAGGCTCCCATGATTCCGGCGATGTCGGGGCGCACACACTCTAGGCCGGATATTTTTTCAAAGCTGCGCAAAACGGCGTCATTGTAGAACGTTCCGCCCTGTACGACAATATGTTTTCCAAGATCGCCGGGATTGGAGAGCTTTATCACCTTAAAGAGAGCGTTTTTGATGACCGAGTAGGCGAGGCCGGACGAGATATCGGCGACGGTGGCGCCCTCTTTTTGTGCCTGCTTTACCTTGGAGTTCATAAATACGGTACAGCGCGTGCCAAGATCAATCGGGTTTTGGGCGAACAGGGCTTCTTTGGCAAAGTCCTGTACGGAATAATTGAGGGATTTGGCAAATGTTTCGATAAAGGAACCGCAGCCGGAGGAACACGCCTCGTTTAACTGCACGCTGTCTACCGTCTGGTTCTTGATCTTGATGCATTTCATATCCTGGCCGCCGATATCTAAGATACAGTCGACATCGGGGTTAAAGAAAGCGGCTGCATAATAGTGGGCGACCGTCTCCACTTCGCCCTCATCCAACTGGAAAGCGGCTTTTAACAGCGCTTCGCCGTAACCGGTGGAGCAGGAGTGGACGATATGCGCGTCTTTTGGCAGCAGGGAGTAGATCTCCTTTAAAGAGCGCACGGCAGTCGAGAGCGGACTTCCGTTGTTGTTGCTGTAAAAAGAGTAGAGCAAAGAGCCGTCCTCGCCCACGAGGGCGATCTTGGTGGTGGTGGAGCCGGCGTCGATGCCCAGAAAGCAGTCTCCACTGTAGGCGGCGAGGTCGGCCGTTTTTACATTATGTCCGTTGTGGCGTGCCAGGAACGCATCATAGTCACTCTGGCTTTCAAACAAAGGCTCCATGCGCGCCACTTCAAATTCCATATGGATTTCGGAGGACAGCCGTTCGCGCAGGTCGGCGAGCGTAGTCGTGCTGTCCGCTTTATAATTTAAGGCGGAACCGATCGCTGCAAAAAGATGGGAATGATCCGGGGTGATCGCATGTTCGTCATCCAAATGCAGGGTGCGGATAAAGGCGGCTTTCAGCTCGGATAAAAAGTGGAGCGGACCGCCAAGAAAAGCGACATGACCGCGGATTGGCTTGCCGCAGGCGAGGCCGCTGATGGTCTGGTTTACGACGGCCTGAAAGATGGAGGCCGAGAGATCTTCTCTGGTGGCCCCCTCATTGATCAGGGGCTGGATGTCGGTTTTGGCAAAAACGCCGCAGCGCGCTGCGATCGGATAAATCGCCTTATAATTTTTGGCATATTCGTTAATGCCAGTGGCGTCGGTCTGGATTAGGGAGGCCATCTGGTCGATAAAAGAACCTGTTCCGCCGGCGCAGATACCATTCATGCGCTGTTCGACATTGCCGCCCTCAAAATAGATGATTTTGGCATCCTCGCCGCCGAGCTCGATGGCTACGTCGGTCTGCGGGGCATAGTGCTGCAAAGCAGTGGACACAGAAATTACCTCCTGCACGAAAGGAACCTCCAAATGCTTGGCGAGTGTCAGGCCGCCGGAACCGGTAATCATGGGGGCAATGGGCAGGTTTCCCAGTTTGTCCAGCGCTTTTTCGATGAGGGAAGATAACGTCTCGCGGATGTTGGCAAAATGCCGCTGATAATCAGAGAACAACAATTCGTCTTTTTCGTCTAAGACGGCAACCTTGACAGTGGTGGAACCGATATCAATTCCCAGCTTGTGAAGTATATTGTGATTCATAGGAACCTCCATTCTAACCTGAAGGAGACAAAAGTCCGTCAGGAAGAGATTTTTAATCAGTTTCTACCTATTAAAAGTAAACTTATTAAGGTAAACAAAGTACATTATACGACAGGAAATTACAAAAGACAATGTACAAATTATAGGAAATAATAAAGTTTTTATGAAGAATATAGGCGGTGATTGACAAAAGGGATACCTGCCGATATACTTGTCATATAGGAAATTTGCAAGAATTTCCTTTTTATTAGACATATACTATTTTATTGACGGGGAAGGAAAAATATGAATTGGTTAAATAAACTGGAACGTAAAATTGGGCGATATGCGATCCCCAATCTGATGATTTACCTGATTGCGGCGTATTGCATAGGGTTTGTGCTTTTGAGTACGGCGCCTGGTGTATTAGATTACCTGGTGTTAAGCCCTTGGCATGTCCTGCACGGACAAGTCTGGCGCCTGGTGACCTGGATTTTTATGCCGACAGATTCCAATCTCCTGTTTTTGCTGATAATGGCTATGTTTTATTATCAGCTGGGTACTGCGCTCGAGCGCACATGGGGGACATTCCGCTTTAATGTCTACATTTTCGGCGGTATTTTGTTTACGGTGATCGGAGCTTTTATCCTTTATATCATCTATTGTATCGTATACGGTCCGGCGATGACAGAGCTGGTCTCGTACAAAATCGCTTACGGTATCAGTACGAGTTACATCAATATGTCTATATTTCTGGCATTTGCGGTGATGTACCCTGATATGCAGGTGATGCTCTATTTTATCATTCCGATTCGCATGAAGTGGATGGCGCTGGTATATGGAATACTGACGCTCTACGGGTTTATCATGACCAATTGGGCGGGAAGAATCTCGATCTTTATGGCGCTTTTGAATTTTTTCATTTTCTTCCTCTCAACCAGGAATTTAACCCGCTACACGCCGCATGAGATACGCCGGAGACAGAAGTTTCGGGCGCAGATGCGCACACCGTCAGGCAGCCATGTCACAAAGCACAAATGCGCGGTCTGTGGCAGAACGGAACTTGACGATCCCAACCTGGAGTTTCGCTTCTGCTCTAAATGTGAGGGGAACTATGAGTATTGTAATGATCATTTATTTACCCATCAGCATATCAAAAGGAGTTAGCATGATGTGTAGGCTAATTTAATTTAAATTCAATTTTTTATATAGAAACAGCTCTTTTCACTTGGCGGAAGGAGCTGTTTTTTTGCGTATAAAATTTTATGAACAAGAGAGACTATATGTAGTGTTTGGAAATCAGAGGTTTTTTTAGATTGCCAAATACTATACAATATAAGAGAGGGCAAAAGGGGGACGTTTAAAATGACAGTGTTAGATTGTTCGGCTACAAATTGTTTTTACAACAAAGAGAAACGCTGCAGCAAGGGTGGTATTCAGGTAGAGGGAAGAATGGCGGAGAAAACATCCGAGACCTGCTGCGGCAGTTTCAAAGAGCGCGGAGAATCGATGAGCAATTCCATGCTCTCTGCGTCCAGTGAGATCGATGTGTCTTGCGATGCATGCAACTGCAAGTTTAACCGTGACAGCAAGTGCAGTGCAAATCACATCGGAATTGCCGGTGCGAATGCGTGCAAATGCGCCGAGACGGAGTGCAGCAGTTTTGACTGTAAATGCGGATGCAGATCTTAACGTGAGAGAAATTTAACAGGTCAGCCAAAAACCAGCCGGGATAGTGCTTTTAAAAGATTATGTCGGCTGGGGCTGTCTTATGTCAGTTTCAGCCAGGCAGGGCAGAAGAGGAGGATTCTAATGAGAAAAAAAGATAAGCTACTGATGGAGATAAACCAGATGAGATCTGAGTTGGAGAAGAGCTATGTGCAAAATCATATGGTTGAGGAGTGCTATGAGAAGAGTTTGCAGCTCGATCAACTGCTCGAGGAATATCTGGAATTGGAAAACGAGGATTCGTAACGGAAATACCGGAAAAATCGCGCGAGGAAAAAACTTTTTTGAGGGAGGGGCATAAAAACATTTCCTTTGCACTATTGCAATTTGATTCAAAGTGGGGTAAGATGGTTCTACAAAGTGGAGGAAAGTGGTGCCAAAGTGGAATAAAATGGTGCAAAGTGGTGGATAAGTTGATAACATTGTTGATAACTACATAACTGTAACTATTCAGCTTTTGGCTTCATAGTTACGGAATCCGGCTCATTTAAAGTTTGTCTTCGACAAAGAGCCGGATTCCCGCTTGGCTAGATATACGCGTTCTTACGGACTTTGCAGCGAGTGCAAAGTCCTGAGCTGAACTGTTACACATAACTTCCGCCATTCGGTAAGGCAGGTGGTTCGTATTATGTTTATGGGAGAATACAATCACACAGTGGATGCAAAAGGCAGGCTGATAGTTCCATCCAAATTCCGCGAGCAGCTCGGTGAGGAATTTGTGGTTACCAAGGGACTGGACGGGTGCTTGTTTGTGTACACCAATTCCGAGTGGCACAATATTGAGGAAAAGTTTCAAAATATCCCCATGACCTCCAAGGACGCAAGAAAATTTTCCCGTTTCTTCTTTGCCGGGGCGGCAGCCTTAGAGATCGACAAGCAGGGAAGAATCCTTCTGCCGCCGGTTTTGCGCGAATATGCCGGACTGCAAAAGGATGTCGTTTTAGTGGGCGTGCTAAACAGAGTGGAGATATGGGATGCCGCAAGGTGGCAGGAAAATACCTATGACGAAGATGAAATGGACGATATAGCCGAGCACATGGCAGATCTGGGCTTTAGCATTTAGTGTACTGGCATGTATGACCGGCAGAAAAGAGAAAGAAGGTGTGGCGGGCGTTGGAGTTTAAGCATTATTCCGTGTTGCTTTCGGAGACAATTACGCAACTTAACATACGCCCGGGGGGCACCTATGTGGACGGTACGCTTGGCGGCGGCGGACATGCAGGTGAAATTCTGCGGCGCTTGACGGACGGGGGACGTTTGATCGGGATTGACCAGGATGCCGATGCCATTGCGGCGGCTAGAGAGCGGCTTGCGCCTTATGGCGGACAAGTTACCATTTGCCGCAACAATTATGTTGACATGTCCGGGGAACTATCACGCCTTCATGTGGGGGGCGTGGACGGCATTGTGCTTGATTTGGGGGTTTCCTCCTATCAACTGGACACGCCGGCTCGTGGATTTACCTATCGGGATGAAGATGCGCCGCTAGACATGCGGATGGACGACAGACAGAGCATGACGGCGGGGGACATTGTCAATCATTACAGTGAGGCAGAGCTCTACCGCATCATACGCGATTACGGCGAGGACAGATTTGCGAAGAATATCGCAAAGCACATATGCGCCGAGCGCAAGGAAAAACCGATTGAGACGACAGGGGAATTGACAAAAATCATCAGGGAGTCCATTCCCATGAAAGTACAGGTGACCGGAGGTCATCCGGCCAAGCGCACGTTTCAGGCACTGCGCATAGAGTTGAACAGAGAACTTGAAGTACTAGAGAACAGTATTGACAATATGATTTCTTTATTAAACCCGGGTGGAAGATTGTGCATCATCACGTTTCATTCGCTGGAGGATCGGATCGTCAAATTGAATTTTAAGAGAAATGAAAATCCGTGTACTTGTCCAAGCGATTTCCCGATGTGCGTCTGCGGGAACATAAGCAGGGGCAGAGTGGTTACGCGGAAACCGATATTGCCGTCGGAACGGGAACTGAAAGAAAATTCCCGCTCCAAAAGTGCAAAGCTGCGTGTTTTTGAGCGCGCGTAGGAAAACAGGGCGCAGGAAACGAGGATGTTATGAGAACAGGTAAGACAACGAGAGTGGAAGAAGATGATTATTATATCGACGGTAATACCGTCCGCAGATTAGAGACAGCGCCGGATTACCGGAAGATTCGCCGGGAGAGAGAGGCGAGGGAGCGCGAGGAGCAGCTGCGCAGAAAGCGCCGCGCTGCGAGACGCAATCAGGAGCGCGAGCTTCGCATGAGCAGAAGCTATGTGGTGTTTTTGACGATGGCTGTGATGGTCTTTGGCGCATTTGCCACAGTGTACATCAGGATTCAGTCTGATCTGACTGCGCGGATGTCGGCGATTGCGACGCTCGAAAGCCAGATCGAAAATCTGACGGCGGAAAACGACGAGGCATTAAAGCGACTAAACACCGCAGTTGATTTAGACGGGATTAAAAACATTGCGATGAATGAACTTGGCATGTCTTATGCAAAGGAGGGGCAGATCATCTATTATATGGTGAAAGACGACGACTATATGAACCAGTACGGAGAGATACCAAATAAATAAAGAATTGTGGGGCAGTATGGCGGAGAGAAGGAGAAGAGTAAGAAAGAGGAGAAAGAAACCGCTGCTTAAGTTTCCCAGGCGTATGCAGAAAAAGATGCTGTTTCTGTTTGCCGGGGTGACGATGATGCTGATGTTCCTTGTGGGAAGATTAATGTACATAGAACACACCAGCGGCGAAAAATATCAAAAGATTGTGTTGGCACAGCAGGGATATGACAGCCAGACGATACCTTATCAGAGGGGCGATATCGTGGATGCGAAAGGCACAGTGCTTGCCACCAGCATTGCGGTATACAATATCATTCTCGACTGTTCTGTGATGACAAGCGATGAGCAATATATTGAGCCTACGATCGGTGCGCTCACCGCGTGTTTTCCAGATCTCGACAGCAATATGCTCTACGGATATGCGAAGGATAAAAAAGAGAGCAAATATATTGTTTTAAAGAAACGCGTGCCATACGAAGAAATTCAGCCCTTTGTGGAAATGCAGGATGAAAAGGACGAGGAAGGCAAAAGAGTAAACCCGCACATCAAGGGAGTCTGGTTTGAAAAGGAGTACCAAAGGGAATACCCGTATGGTTCCTTGGCCAGTGCGGTCATCGGCTTTACGGTTGCCGGCAATCAGGGCATTAACGGGCTGGAAAATTATTACAACGATATCCTAAACGGGGTAAACGGCAGAGAATACGGCTATTTAAATACTGACAATAACTTTGAGAAGACGATCAAGTCGGCGAGCAACGGCTGTACGTTAGTCAGCACGATCGATGCCAGCATCCAGACCGTCGTGGAGAAAAAAATAGCCGAGTTTAACGAGGCGTACAGGGGAAACTTTCGCTCAAATGACGCGGGCGCCACACATATCGGTGTGCTGATTATGGACCCGAACAACGGTGACGTGCTTGCCATGGCCAATTACCCCAATTATGATCTGAGTAATCCAAGAGACTTGTCTGCTTACTACACGGAGGAACAGCTCTCGGTTATGAGCGAGGAGGAGCAGCTAGACGCGCTCAACAAGCTATGGCAGAACTTTTGTGTGACGTTTACCTATGAGCCGGGTTCCACCGCAAAGCCGTTTACCGTGGCGATGGGATTAGACTGCGGGGCGATGACGGGGGACGAAAGCTATTACTGCGACGGCTTTGAGATGATGCCGGGCTATCCAAAACCGATTCGCTGTGTCAACCGTAATGGGCATGGTATGGAAACAATCGAGCAGACACTGATGAATTCATGCAATGACGCCCTGATGCAGATGTCCTACGCAATCGGAATCGATGAATTTGTAAAGTACCAACAGATTTTTGGATTTGGCCAAAAGACGAATATTGATCTGCCGGGTGAGACGAGGACAGATTCTTTGATCTATACCATAGACAATATGACGCGCATTGACCTTGCGACAAATTCGTTTGGCCAGAATTTCAATACAACGATGATTCAGATGGGCACATCGTTTTGTTCTCTGATTAATGGCGGTTATTTATATCAGCCCCATCTGGTAAATCGCATTACGGATGAGAAAGGTAATACGATCGAGAATATTACACCGACGCTTTTGAGCCAGACGATATCCAAATCTACCAGTGATAGGCTAAAGGGCTATATGGAAGCAACTGTGGCGGACGGAACGGGTGCAATGGCAAAGGTGGACGGTTATTCTATGGGTGGCAAGACGGGGACGGCACAAAAACGCGGACGTGACGGCGTCAATTATGTGGTCTCGTTTATCGGATTTGCCCCGGCCGATGATCCGCAGCTGATGATCTACTGCGTAGTGGATGAGCCGAATGTGGAGGAGCAGTATCACAGCACCTATGCAATGAATATTGCGCGCGAGATATTGGAGGAAGTGCTTCCTTATTTAAATATCTACCGTGACGAGGAGGCGACCGGACTTCACGCGGGCTGGGATATCCGCGGTGAGGAGAGCGGTCAGCAGGCGATGACGGATATTGTCAACCAGGTTTCACCAGGCGAGGGGGAAGCTCAGGGTGAGGATATGGAGGGAGCGCTCGACGTGCCCGATACCGGTGACAGACTTCCCGGCAATGCAGAAGGTGATACCGGCGACAATGCGGCAGGCGGCAATGCAGAAGGTGATACTGGCGGCAACGGGGCGGGCGGTATGGGCGATGACGAAGGCGTGCAGGAGCCTCAAGAATAGATGTATAACCTCACGGCAGTCTGAATAATATTTTATGAAAGACTTTCGTGAGGTTTTTTATGTGGAATAATGAAGGGAATATCCCGTTTTACCGCAACAAGACGCTTCATCGGAAAAAGCTCATGATTATCGTGACGGCGGTATTCTTTCTGATGATGTTTCTGGTGGGGCGTTTGGTGTATTTGATGATATTTTGTTCTGTCTACTATGGGCAGAAAGCGGAAGATCTGCATGAGAGGGAGCGCGATATCAAGGCGGCGAGAGGAAAGATCTTGGACGCAAACGGTGTTGTGCTCGCCACCAATAAGTCGGTCTGTACCATTTCTGTGATTCATAGCCAGATTGAGGAACCGGAGGCAGTGATTGAAGCGCTCTCCAAAGAACTGGAACTTTCCGAGGAGACGGTCCGCAAGCGGGTGGAAAAGGTCAGCTCGATCGAGAGGGTCAAGACGAACGTGCCAAAAGCAGTCGGAGACAAAATCCGCGCTTACGGTCTGGCTGGAGTAAAGGTGGATGAGGATTACAAGCGATATTATCCCTATGACACGCTGGCGTCAAAGGTTTTGGGCTTTACCGGGGCAGACAATCAGGGGATTGTAGGTCTTGAAGTCAAATATGACAAGTATCTTCAGGGAGAAAACGGCAAGATTCTGACATTGACCGATGCCAGAGGCATTGAGATCGAAAATGCCGGGGAGAGCAGGCTAGAACCCATAAACGGCTATGACCTGCGCCTGTCTTTGGATTACAACATACAAAAGTACTGTGAGCAGGCGGCAGAAAAGGCATATATCAAAAAAGAGGCGGACAGTGTTTCCGTCATCGTCATGAATCCGCAAAACGGTGAGATTATGGCGATGGTAAACTACCCTGAATTTAATCTCAATGACCCGTTCACGCTCAATATCGAGACAACGGCAGTCGGGGAGGAGAAACAGAATCTTTTGAACCAGATGTGGCGCAACCAGTGCATCAGCGATACCTATGAGCCAGGCTCTACATTCAAGGTTATCACGGCCGCCGCCGCTTTAGAGCAGGATGTGGTATCGCTGACGGACCCGTTTTATTGTCCGGGATATAAAATCGTGGAGGACCGGAGGATTCGCTGCGCAAAGGTGGCGGGTCACGGTGCAGAGACATTTGAGACAGGACTGATGAATTCGTGTAACCCGGTTTTCATTGAGCTTGGGGAGCGCATCGGCGTGGACAATTTTTTTGACTATTTTAGTCAATTTGGCCTTCTGCAAAAGACGAATATAGATCTTCCCGGCGAGGCGGCGACGATCATGCACAAAAAAGATAACGTCGGCCCGGTGGAGCTCGCCACCATTTCGTTTGGGCAGTCTTTTCAGATCACGCCGATGCAGCTTGTGACTACGGTATCGTCTATCATTAACGGCGGTGTGCGCGTGACGCCCCATTTCGGCGTGGCGATCTACAAAGAGAGCGGGGAGTTGGTGGAGACACTCTCGTATCCGACGACCGAAGGGATTTGCAGCGCTGAGACTTCGGAGACGATGCGCTATCTGCTACAGCGCGTTGTGGACGATGGGGGCGGTAAAAATGCCAAGATAGAAGGTTATGCCATCGGCGGCAAGACGGCGACCTCGCAGACACTGCCAAGGAGTGAGCACCGCTATATCTCCTCGTTTCTAGGCTTTGCGCCTGCCGACGATCCGAAGGTGCTGGCGATCTGCATCATCAATAACCCTTCCGGCGTATATTATGGAGGCACGATCGCGGCGCCCGTCGTAAAAGAAATTTTGGAAAACATTTTGCCATATCTTGATAAATGACAGGCGATAACTTATAATAGTTAAATTAATTGTTTAAAAGAGGGATAAAGCGATGAATAAAGAGATGGATCTGAGAGGAAAGAATGTGCTCGTTGTGGGTTCCGGCGTCAGCGGTGTGGCGGCTGCCGGGCTTTTAAAGGAAGAGGGCGCCTCGCTGGTATTGTTTGACAGCAACCGGGAGCTCGACACGAGGGCTCTGGCTCAAAAACATCCGGTTTTTGCCGGCGCCCGCATTATCCTGGGTGAGATGACCGAGCGCGATATGGAGAGTATCGCGTTGGCCGTGTTAAGCCCTGGAGTACCGTTGGAACTTCCGCTTGTGGCTGCGATGCGGGCGAAAAATATACCGATCGCGGGGGAAATTGAATTGGCATACCACTATGCCAAAGGCCGCTTGGCGGCTATTACTGGAACAAACGGAAAGACCACGACGACTGCACTGACCGGTGAGATCCTGGCAAATTACTATAAAGATGTCAAGGTTGTTGGCAATATTGGAATACCGTACACTTCCGTGGCGGCGGAGACGACAGAAGATACCGTCACGGTGGCGGAGATCAGCAGTTTTCAGCTGGAGACGACGGAGAGTTTTGCGCCGGAGGTGTCCGCGATACTCAATATTACGCCCGATCACTTAAACCGCCATCACACGATGGAGTGCTACATACAGACAAAGCTTAGCATCACCAAAAGCCAGGGAGCGAAGGGCGTGTGCGTACTCAACTACGAGGATGAGGCTTTGCGCGCGTTCGGTGAGCGGGCGAACGTGCAGGTGCTGTATTTTAGCAGCAAAAGACCGCTCGCGCACGGTCTGTATCTGAAAGACAAAGAGATCTTTTATGCCGACGGCAGAGGAAAGACAGAGAAAGTCGTTCATGTGGATGAGATGAATATTCTCGGGCTGCACAACTATGAAAATGCCATGGCAGCCACCGGTATTGCGCTTTGCATGGGTGTTCCCATGGAAAAAATTGTGGAAGTGCTAAAACGTTTTCAGGCAGTTGAACATAGAATAGAATATGTGACAGAGAGAAACGGCGTCAAATATTACAATGATTCTAAGGGAACCAACCCCGATGCCGCCATCAAAGGGATACAGGCGATGACGCGGCCCACGTATCTGATCGGGGGAGGATACGACAAAGAATCTTTGTATGACGAATGGATCGAGAGCTTTGACGGCAAGGTGAAGAAACTTGTGCTCATCGGCCAGACGAAAGAAAAAATTGCGGCGTGTGCCAGAGCGCACGGATTTTTCGATGTTGTCCTGTGCGAGACTCTTGCGGAGGCCATCGACGTGTGTCATCGCAATGCCAAAGCGGGGGAGGCCGTGCTGCTCTCTCCGGCGTGCGCGAGCTGGGGCATGTTCAAAAATTATGAAGAGCGGGGACGCATGTTCAAAGAATATGTGCGCGCTCTGTCATAAACTGCCCGCTGCAATGGAGGTTTTCATTCGTTATTAGTATCCAATCACTTATCATCAGGACTGGGAGGTATGGAATGGCAGCGAGACAAAAGAAAGAAAAAAGGCAGAAAGCCATACGTTACTTTGATTACAGTCTATTGTTTCTGGTTATTTTTCTGTTGTGTTTTGGGCTGATTATGCTCTACAGTACCAGTTCCTATTATGGCTCCACGCGTCATGATGATGCGGCCTATTATTTAAAGAAGCAATTATTTGCCACGTCGCTGGGCATTGTGGGAATGATTTTTATTTCCGTAATCCCTTACCGCTTTTGGATGAAACTCAGCAGTCTGGCGTATATTCTGGCACTCGGGCTGTGCGTGCTGGTTATCTTTGCCGGCCGCGAAGCGAAGGGACAGTCGAGATGGCTGCAAATCGGCCCGCTGTCTTTTCAGCCGTCTGAGTATGCCAAGCTGGCGGTGATCTTATTTTTTGCGTCTGTCATATATAAGACGTCGAAGCAGTTGGCAAACTGGAAAAATCTAATCAAGGTCGGTGTGATCGTGATGCCGATCTTTGTTGTGGTGGCGTACAACAATTTGAGTACCGCGATCATCATAGCGGGAATTGCGGTCTGCATGATGTTTGTCGCGAGTCCCAAATACAGCCATTTTTTGGTGATTGGCCTGATCGGCGTCGCGGCGGTGGCAGTCTTTATCATGCTGGCTGGATACCGCGCGGAGCGTATTTTGATCTGGCTAAACCCGGAGGAATATGAGAAAGGATATCAGACGCTGCAGGGGCTGTATGCGATCGGCTCCGGGGGACTGTTTGGCAAGGGGTTGGGCGAGAGTATGCAAAAACTTGGCTTTATCCCGGAAGCGCAGAACGATATGATATTTTCCGTGATCTGTGAGGAATTGGGATTGTTTGGGGCCACCTGCCTGATTCTTTTGTATCTGCTTTTGATCTGGCGGTTTATGATTATCGCCAATAATGCGGCAGATCTGTATGGAGCGCTGATTGTGGTGGGGATCATGGCGCACATTGCCATTCAGGTGATCTTAAATATCGCCGTTGTCACCAATACAATGCCAAACACCGGAATTTTGCTTCCATTTGTAAGCTACGGCGGTACGTCGATCATGTTTTTGCTGGGAGAAATGGGGCTGGCATTGTCGGTTTCGAGAGGAATTAAGTTTGAGGTAAGCGGATGAGGATAAGAGAAGAGAGAAAGCGGGGGAAGCGCAGGCGTATCGGATGGACGATCGCGTTGATACTTGTGATGTTGATCGCCTTAGGAGTGTTTGTGGCGCTGACGGTGTTTACCGTGGAGGATGTCGTGGTCGAGGGCAATGAGGTGTATTCCGACCACCAGATTCGTTCTATGGTGTTAAACGATAAGTATTCCGACAACTCCTTATATGTGCTGTGCAAATACCGTCTGATAAAAATGGGGGAGGTCCCCTTTGTGGATGACATGGAAGTGTCGTTGGACAGCCCGCATATTGTGCGGATCAAGGTCTATGAAAAAGGGATATTGGGATGTTTTTATATAGATGTCATCGGACAATACGCATATTTTGACAAGGACGGCTTTGTCGTGGAGACTTCCGCGGAAGTCATTGAGGATGTGCCCCGCGTGACAGGCATTACCTGTAATGAAGTGACTTTATACGAAAAGCTTCCGCTCGAGGATGGCAGGGTGCTAAGCCGCCTGTTGGAGCTGACGCAGACATTAAATAAATACAATCTGGCGCCGCAGGAAATCCACTACACAGATCAGAAACAGCCGGAGCTGACGTATGACAGCATTAAAGTTGTGGTTGGGTCCGATGAGTATTTATCACAAAAGGTGGTGCGTCTGTCGACGATTCTGCCGCAGTTATACGGTTTTTCGGGCACATTACATCTCGAGGACTGGACGCCGGAAACAACGGGGATTCATTTTGAGCGGGATATGTAGTACGAAAACTGGTACTTTTTACCTTTTTTTGTTTTTTTCAAAAAATTAGTTGATTAATTAACCAAAAAATTATATTATAAAGTATATGAGTTTAAAAGTGGGGAAGTTTCGTCCTGAATCTCAGTAAAGATACATAGGATACAATTTTTTTGGGATGGTGAATGAAGGAGGAGTCATCTTGTTAGAGATTATGAATACAGAAATGGAGGCCGCTGCAAAGATTATCGTGATCGGCGTGGGCGGTGCCGGCAATAATGCTGTAAATAGAATGGTAGAGGAAGGTATCGGTGGCGTTGAGTTTATCGGTGTGAATACGGATAAGCAGGCACTGGCACTTTGCAAGGCTCCTACGCTGATTCAGATCGGAGAGAAGCTTACCAAGGGACTCGGCGCCGGTGCGCAGCCCGAGGTTGGGCAGAAAGCGGCCGAGGAGAATATTGAGGAGCTGACCGCTGCCGTGCAGGGTTCCGACATGGTTTTTGTCACCTGCGGTATGGGAGGCGGCACAGGTACCGGAGCCGCGCCTGTCGTGGCAAAGATCGCCAAGGAGCAGGGGATTTTGACAGTCGGCGTTGTGACGAAGCCTTTTGTATTTGAGGCAAAGCAGCGCATGGTCAATGCACTGTCCGGCATTGATCGCTTGAAAGAGAACGTGGACACTTTGATTGTAATTCCAAATGACAAGCTGCTTGAGATTGTGGACAGGCGCACCAAGATGTCCGACGCCCTGAAAAAGGCGGATGAAGTGTTGCAGCAGGCGGTACAGGGGATCACCGATCTCATCAATCAGCCGGCGCTCATCAATCTTGACTTTGCGGATGTCTGTACGGTTATGCGCGATAAAGGACTGGCTCATATCGGTATCGGCAACGCCAAAGGAGACGATAAGGCCAACGAGGCAGTGCGTATGGCGGTTGCCAGCCCGCTGCTTGAGACGGCGATCGACGGCGCGACGCATGTGATTGTCAATCTGTCCGGTAATCTGACCCTGGCGGATGTCGCGGATGCCACTACATATGTACAGGAACTGATCGGTGAGGAGGCGAATGTCATCTTAGGCGCCAAGGAAGATCCCTCGATGGATGATGAGGTTGTAGTTACCGTTATAGCCACAGGCCTAGAAATCCCTGCCCAGCAGCGGATGGGACAGAGAGGGATAAATGGCTCTTCTATGGCGCGTCCTATGGGAATGGGGGCTGTGCGCCAGCCGGTCAATAATAACCCTTATGGGGTGCCCAATTCCTACGGTGCAGGCACGCAGTCCACGAGGACGGCGCAGGCTCAGACACCGGTACATACGCCGACTTTTTCCACAGAGGGGATACAAAAACCGCGTCCGGTGCAGAGCAGTGTACCGTCGATGGATATAAAGATTCCGGATTTTTTGAAAAATACCAGAAGATAGTGTGAGAGGTTTCACGCAAAAAATGCCTGAGAATTGTGATTTCATACACAGTTCTCAGGCGTTTTTTGTGCAAATCATCCCGCAAAATGCGAGAGAATCTGTCTTTTGTGCTGTCGGCTGTGCTAAATTGTCGAAAGAGTCGGATAAGATCGGAATATTCATCCGTCTATTGCGACAGGATATGTAGCCGTGATTCTCTATAATGGACATATCGTGTAACCGTTATGGTATCTGTGCGGTTGCCATCTAGTAACTGGCAAAGGGACCAGAGGAAAGCCGAGGTGAGGAGTATTTATGTTTTTTATGCGGATGTCTTTCTGCTGCAAAACCTGATTATGGATTTTCTGGCGCTTTGGGGAACAAATTATTATCTGCGCCGGAAAAAAAGTATGGGACGTCTGCTCCTGGCGGCATTTTTTTCCTCGGCTGCCGGAGTGGTACTTTTTTTGTGGATTAAGAATTGGCCGCTTTACTGTCTGACAACCCATTTTCTTTTGAATACGGCTATGGTAGCGGCGGTTTTTGGTGTCGGCAGCTTTCGCTGTTTTCTGGAAAATTGGTGGACGGCGTATCTGATTGTCTTATTGACCGGAGGCATGATGCAGTGGGTTAGAGATTGGTCGATTCTGCGGGGAACATTTGTTGTTCCGGCGCTTCTTACTGCCGGGGGATTGTTTTTTTTGCTCCGATACATCAAGGGACGCAAAATCCGCGGAAATCACATATATGCGGTAAAACTGGTGCAGGGGGAACGGTATGTGGAGATGATGGCTTACTGGGACAGCGGCAATCAGCTGCGCGATCCGTACAACGGTAAATATGTGAATATACTGGACAAAAAATATGCGAGAGAGCTGTTTGGCGAGGAGGCATTGTATCGCTATGTGCCTTACTGTTCGCTGGGACAGACGAATGGTATGATAAAGGTTGCCACGGTAGATGAACTGATGATATTTGATGAACATAAAGTGGTACATGTCGAACACGCGGCGGTTGGCGTGGCGGCGGAAGAGTTATTTTTGGATAGAGAGTACGGGATGATACTTCCGGCGGCACTGCTGCCGGCCGAGAATTCTTTTTAATGAAAAACAGGGATGGGAGTTAATTATGTACATAAAATTGATCATACCACAGTATAAGATAAAACGGCTGTTTTTGGGCATCAAGCGCATGATAAAAAAGGAGGATGAAGTACATTACATCGGAGGGGCGGAGATTCTGCCGCCGCCCTTAAATGCCTCGGAGGAGGCAAAATGCTTAAACGAGCTGTCCGGCGAGGGGGCACAGGAGGCAAAAAAGACGCTGATCGAGCACAACCTGCGCCTCGTGGTCTATATCGCTAAGAAGTTTGACAATACGGGCGTGGGAGTAGAAGATCTGATCTCGATTGGGACGATCGGGCTTATCAAGTCGATCAACACCTTTAACCCGAGTAAGAATATCAAGCTTGCGACCTACGCGTCCCGCTGCATCGAAAATGAAATCCTCATGTATCTGCGGCGCACCAGCAAAACGAAGATGGAAGTCTCCATCGACGAGCCGTTGAACGTAGACTGGGACGGCAATGAGCTTCTCTTATCGGATATTTTGGGCACGGAGGAGGATATTATTTATCACGATATGGAGACAGACGCGGAGCGCAAACTGCTTCGCCACGCGATTGATACGCTCTCCGGAAGAGAACGTATGATCATAGAGCTGCGTTTTGGTTTAAATTCCCTGAACGGCGAAGAGAAGACGCAAAAGGAGGTTGCGGATATGCTGGGAATCTCGCAATCCTATATTTCACGCTTGGAAAAGCGCATCATGCTGCGACTCAAAAAGGAGATTGTCAAGTACGAATAAGGCGGGGCATTTGACAAAAAATGATTGTATCATGACCTCAAAGATAGTATAATTATACTATACTAATTGCGAGGGGGGATACATATGATACTGGAGTTTTTAGGGGCAGCTCATGAGGTTACGGGCAGTTGTCATTACCTTTCGTTTGGGGATCACAATATCCTTGTAGATTGTGGTATGGAGCAGGGGCCGGATTTGTATGTGAATCAGGAGATTCCGGTGAATGCGTCAGAGATTGATTATGTTTTTGTGACGCATGCGCATATTGATCATTCCGGTCTATTGCCGTTATTGTATAATCATGGTTTTCGCGGCCAGGTGTTTGCCACCAACGCGACCTGTCAGCTCTGCGGCATTATGTTAAAGGACAGCGCGCATATCCAGATGTTTGAAGCAGAGTGGAAGAACCGCAAGGCAAAGCGCTCCGGCGGAGAGGAAGTCGTGCCGCTTTACGATATGAATGATGCGCTCGGGGTTTTACAGCATTTTGTACCCTGCGATTACCACCATATCATAGAGGTGTGCGAGGGGTTAAAGGTCCGCTTTGTCGACGCCGGGCATTTGCTTGGTTCAGCCTGCATCGAGATCTGGGTATCGGAGGAAGCGGACGGCAGGATGCAGGAGCGAAAGATCGTATTTTCCGGCGACCTTGGGCCGGGGAATCGGCCGCTGATTAAAAATCCCGAATATATCAAAGAAGCAGACTATGTGGTGATGGAATCGACCTACGGTGACAGGGAGCATGCCGCGCCGCCCGATTTCGCGGTTGCGCTGCTTAAGGTCATAAGAGACACGTTTGCGCGCGGCGGCAATGTTGTGATTCCGGCATTTTCGGTGGGCCGCACACAGGAGATTCTTTTTTTTATCCGGCGTATCAAGACGGAGCAGATGGCGCCGGAGCTCGGCAACTTTGAGGTTTATGTGGACAGTCCGCTCGCCGTGGAGGCGACGAGCATCTTTAATAAAAACGTTTTGGAGTGCTTTAACGAGAAAGCTGTGGGACTGGTACACGAGGGTATCAACCCGATTGGCTTTTCGGGGCTTCGCATGGCGATTACCAGCGACGAGTCCAAGATGATCAATTTTGACGAACAGCCAAAGGTGATCATCTCGGCCTCCGGCATGTGTGAGGCGGGGCGTATCCGCCACCATTTAAAACACAATCTCTGGCGCAAGGATTCGACAGTTATTTTCGTCGGCTATCAGGTGCCCGGAACACTCGGTCACGCCCTTTTAAACGGGTCAAAGCAGGTGCGCCTGTTCGGCGAGACGATTGAGGTAAAAGCCAAGATTGAAAATCTGCCGGGAATCAGCGGCCATGCGGATGTCAATCAACTGATGCGCTGGGTTGGCGCCATTACCGATAAGAAGCCAAGCAAAGTTTTTGTTGTCCATGGGGAGGACAAAGTGACGGAGGAGTTTGCGGCGCATATCCGCGCTTGTTTAGGACTGGAGAGCGACGCGCCCTACAGCGGCGATGCGTATGACCTGCTGACCGGGGAGAAAGTGCGGGAAGGCTCCAGACTTCGAGCGGAGAAGAAAGAAAAGGCTTCCCGTGCGGCCGGAGGTATTTTTGCAAGGCTGCTGGCTGCCGGCGGGCGTCTGATGACGATTATCAAACGGTGCGAGGGTATGCCCAACAAAGAGCTGGGACGCTTTGCAGATCAGGTGAATGAACTCTGCAATAAGTGGGAGCGTTAATTTACGGACGCTTACTTGCGGTATCAGAGAGACAGATAGTGGCGGATTGACTTTAAGGCTGACTTTTCGAGGCGGCTCACCTGGGCTTGGGAGATATGGATTTCCTCAGCGACTTCCATCTGGGTCTTGCCCTCGAAAAAGCGCAGCTTAATGATATAGTTTTCCCGTTCGTTTAAGCGGTCTAAGGCATCGTTCAATGAGAGCTCTTCGACCCAGTGCTCCTCGTGGTTCTTTTTGTCACTGATTTGATCCATGACATAGAGCGTATCTCCGCCGTCATTGTATACGGGATCGTAGAGGCTGACCGGGCTTTGGATGGCATCTAAGGCAAATATGATTTCCTCCGGTGTGAGGTCGGCAGCTTTTGCGATTTCTTCAATAGTGGGTTCTTTCAGACTGGTTTTGGACAGCATTTCGCGGGTGTGGATTGCCTTGTAGGCAGTGTCGCGCAGAGAACGGCTGACACGGATGGAGTTATTGTCGCGGAGGTAACGGCGGATTTCTCCGATAATCATAGGTACGGCGTAGGTGGAGAACTTTACGCCTATGGTGGGGTCAAAGTTATCGATGGATTTGATGAGTCCGATACAGCCGATCTGGAAGAGGTCATCGACATTTTCATGGTTCCCGGAGAAGCGCTTGATGACGCTTAATACCAGACGGAGATTGCCTTTGATATAGCGTTCCCGGGCTTCCAGATCCCCCTGCTTGATGCGTGCAAAAAGAGCGGCTTTTTCCTCTTCTTTTAAAATCGGAAGCTTTGCAGTATTTACACCACATATTTCTACTTTATATGAAGCCATAATATCCCTCACTTTCTAACAGTAAGGATGCTTCATTTTTATAAAATTTATTCAGGTTTGAGTGAAACTTGTACGGAGGTCAGCGACAAATATGAAAGACATTATCGATAAAAGAAATGAAAGAGAGCAGATGGGGCGCAGTATCATCAAAAGCTGGAATGTCAATTATGTGCCCGCCCCGCCGCAGCCTGTCAAACCCAAAGAGGAGCCGGCTCCTGCAGAGCAGGCCGATGCGCAGCATTATAACGAGAAAACAGGTTCTTATTCCGGACTCTACGGGAGGGGTGAGGTCGATGAAGTGGACCGCAGACAGATTGAGGCGATTTTACATGAAAAGTCGGAGGCTCTTTTAGATCTCATAGAGAACGAGAACGATAGTCAATAAGGGGATAAACGAAAGAATATCAGGTTCGTAGCAGTCAGGCGGATGTCGTCTGGCTGTTTTTTACTTTATAGGAAATTGCGTCGTCAGACGCATCAATTCTCAAGTTGCAAAGCAACTTGCAAAGAATCACGGAGTGATTCTTTTTTATGCGCAGGGGTGCGAAGTGAAAATAGCTGCTGTTGCAGCACGCACCCCGCGAAGCGAGTAGGGAAGAAATCTCCCCTACTCGATTTTTTAAAAAAATGTGACGAATTTGCGCACATGTAAGGTTCCCAAACGTTAAACATAGTAGAAGGGAGGTTTCCGGATGAAAGTGGATATCGCAGAGCAGTACGATAAGATCTACCGCTATTGCTATTTTAAACTGCATAATGCGCATTTGGCAGAGGATATCACACAGGAGACGTTTCTTCGCTTTTTGGAGTGGGATGGTTACAGGGAAGCCGGGAAACCGCTGGCATTTTTGTATACGGTCGCACGCAATCTATGCATAGACGAATACCGGAAAAAGCCGTTGGAAGAGTTGCCGGATGAACTCGAGGCGGAGGATTTTTCAGAACAGGCCCTGCGGCGCGTTTGCGTGCAGCAGACATTGGCGGAGCTGCCAAAGGAGGAACAGGAGCTGATGCTGCTTGCCTATGTCAATGAGGTGCCAAAACAGATTTTGGCTGATATGTTGGGTGTTTCGCGCTATCAGCTGTACCGCAGATTGAAAGAAGTGCGGGAAAAATGTGAGAAAAAATTGTGACTGTCCAACCGTTGAGCTGCCACACAAATTGCGATTGCCTGGGATAGTGTCAAGAGAGGAGGAGCGGCTTGCGATTGCCTGAAAGAGTGTTAAGAGAGGAGGAGCGGATTGAATCGGATAGATAAAAAGGAGTTGAATCAATTTTTTGCGGCGCCGATGCCTGAGAGAAAGCAAGCATTTATGCGCCAGATAGCGAGAACAAAACGCGGCAGGGGACGCTCGTTTTGTTCCATGCTGTCTTTACAGTGCCGTTATATTTCGCCCAAAGTCTGGCTGTTTTCCATTGCCTTTTTTGGCTTTGTGCTCGTTTCCAATTATTTTGCGGCGTCCGCATCTTGGATTCCCGTTTTTGCTATGGTGCCGTTTCTTGTGATGCTGACTGTGACGGAGAGTATGCGTTCCTATCGAAACGGCATGGAGGAGCTGGAGATGACGACCCGCTATTCATTAAAGACTGTTATCTATATGCGCCTTTTGGTGTTGGGGGGCGGAAACCTGCTCTTGCTTTTGGTCTCTGTCTTTTTTGTGAGAGAGCATTTTTTCTCCTGCCTCCTATATATGCTTACGCCTTATTTTCTGACGGCTGCGGGAAATCTTTGGATTGTGCGTACCTTTGCTGGACGCGAGAGCAATTATATCTGCCTTGGATTTGCGGCGTTGGTGGTTTGCGCAGAGTATCAAATACTCGTGAGGTGGAATTACTTTTTTGAGGAGCGTTATCTGGGGGCCTGGTTACTGGCACTTGTCATTTTTATACTTTTATGTGCGCGCGAGGGCCAAACGATCTTAAAACAGTCATTGGCGCTGGCGTAGCGATACAGTCTTTGGCATATGTGAAAGGAATGACAGGAACATGAGGACTCCCAAGTTTGTGTCTGCGCTGCATCCACAAACTTGAATGGAATCAATGCAGCGCAGAAATGAGGAAGATTATGGATTTAGTAATTGACCGTCTGACGAAACAGTACAAGAATAAAATTGCAGTCGATCGAATATCACTTCGGTTTACACAGGGAATCTATGGACTGCTGGGAGCGAACGGCGCCGGCAAGACCACGTTAATGCGGATGCTCTGCGGCATCTTAAATCCCACGAGCGGCACGATTGCCTTTGACGGCATTGATGTGGCGACGGAGGAATACCGCAGTGAGCTTGGCTATCTGCCGCAGGATTTCGGATATTATCCCGATTTTACGGGAAAGGATTTTCTGATGTATATGGCCGCGCTTAAGGGAATTGGAAAGCGGGAGGCAGCCCGCAAGACAGAAGAACTTTTAGAGACCGTCTCGTTGAAGGATGCGGCGAAAAAGAAAATAAAAACGTATTCGGGAGGAATGAAACAGCGTCTTGGCATTGCGCAGGCGATCATCAACGATCCGAAAATCCTGATACTGGATGAGCCTACTGCGGGTCTTGACCCGAAAGAGAGAGTGCGCTTCCGCAATATGATCGCAGAACTTGGAAAAGACAGCATCGTTATCCTATCGACGCATATTGTATCCGATGTGGAGCATATTGCAGATTATATTTTGATGATGAACCAGGGAAAACTGACCTTTCAGGGAAAGCGCGAGGATATTACAGAGGATATGGAGGCGTTTTATCTGCGGGAATTTGGAGAAGATGAAGACGTTCATAAGGACGTTATTATGTAGGTAATCAGTTGGAACAGGCAGGCCGATGCTGATTTATCACATGTGAACTTGTTTACCGCTGGCTGTGTTGTGCTGGAGCGTCACAAATAGCCCTGAGGGCGGACACATATTTGGGAGTAGCGTCGTCTGTTCGCGTAAACGCTCCAGAATGGAGACTTTTTATGAGATGGCTTATGGTTTTTGAGATAAAAAAGGTACTGCAAAAGAAGAGTACCTGGATTGCATTTTTGCTTCTGTTTGTCCTGCAGACAATTATGGCGTTTGCGGGGAATTTGGGAACTACTTATGTAAACGATACTTTTTTGGAAACGCATAGAGAGCGCAATGCGATCAGCAGAAAATATGGGCTAGAATTATCCGGCAGGGTGATCGATACGGCGTTTGTGGAGGAGATTTTGGCGGCAAATGAAAAGATAGACCGCAATGACAATAATTATCTGCTCTCGGATGTCTACCAGAGCGAGGTGCGCAAATATGACGGCGTATACGGGATGATTTGTTCCTGGATGGGAGGAAATCCGTATCATATCAGTGCGAGTATGGCCGAACAGATGCAGAGTCTGCGCAGTACGGATGTTATGCAGTCGTTGGACTTATTGCGCAAATTACAGCGCGAGAGTGCCTGGGAACAGTTTGGTCTTACGAATGCGGAAAAAGAGTATTGGATGCAGAAGGAAGAAAAGCTTCCAAGGCAGTTTACTTATCAATATGCCGATGCCTATGATATGCTGACCGATATGACATCCGGCAGTTATATGACACATATGATGATGGCATTTTTGATTGCCTTTATCGTGGGAAATATATTTATGGAAGAGCACAGCAGAAAGACCGACCAGCTTTTGCTCTGTACAAAATACGGCAGGCAGAAGCTTTATGCTGCGAAGATTTTGGCCGGCTGCGGACTTTCCTTTATGATGACGTTTCTTTTTTGGATGGTCAATCTTATCGGAAACTTAATCTGTTTCGGGCCGGAAGGCTTTTCGGCGGCAGTGCAGACGGTGAAACGATTTTGGTATTCTTATGATCTGTCAGTCGGAGAAGTGTTTTTGATTGAATCAGGGCTGTTGTTTCTTGCCTCTCTGTTGATTGGCATACTTACCATGGTATTGTCGGAGGCGTTGCACAATCATATCGCATCGCTGTCGATCGTGATTGTGGGACTCTTTGCGGCACGGTTGGTAACCATACCACTTGCCTGGAGGATGCTTTCTATGTTGTGGAATTGTCTGCCGATCAATCTGTTAAAAACCGATCAGGGATTTTTGGATATCCGTCTGTTTGGGGCTGGCGGTTTTCGGATGACGACTTGGCAGGCGGCGCCGATTTTTTGGCTGCTCATTAGCGCTGCACTGGTTTTGGCAGGCAGATTTTTATACTGCAAAGGACAGATCAAAGGCAGGTAATGTGTCGATTGGTTTGTTTGTGTTACAGTTCATACTTAAGTCAAAACCCATATAAATTTACAATATATTAAGAAAAAAATAAAAAAATATCTACACAAAAATGTGCCGTATCTGTTACAATTAAAACAGGAAATATATGTTTTTGGAGGAAAAAATGAGGGAACAAAAGCTGACCCCGGAACAGATGCGGCGGAAAAGAACAATGATGGCAAAGCGAAAAAGGAAAAGAAGGCTGCGGCGAATCAGTTTTTCCGTAGCGCTTCTGCTCTTTTTGCTGATTGGTATAGAGACAGTGGGTAAGTTGGGTCATGGCGTGGGAGGCGAACACGTAAACGTGACCACCAGCCAGGAGGAGGAGACGATGGCGGAGCTGTCTTATCAGTCGCCTTACGGTATTGTGGTGCCGAAACAATATACGCAGGCGGAGATGGAGGACAGGCTGGCGGCTATGGCGCAGGAGTATGATGAATTTGCGCAAATATACGAGAACCGCAATGATTATTCGCAAAAGCTTTTGATGGCGCTCTGCAATAACCCTGAGATGGTTGATTTTGTGAAAGGTTATCCCGATGCGGACGGCACGGTGTCGGAACAATTAACAGAAGGTGAGCTGCGGCAGAAGATGCCGCTTTTGATACAGTGGGACGAGCGCTGGGGATATATGCCCTATGGCGACAGTGTGATGGGATTGGCGGGCTGTGCACCGACCTGTCTTTCTATGGTCATACTCGCCTTAACCGGTGACGTCTCCGCGACACCGGCGGCGGTGGCGCGATTTGCCGAGACGAACAATTATTATTTAAAGGGAACCGGAACAAAATGGAGCCTGATGTCGGAGGGATGCCTGCATTTTGGTGTTTACAGCAGGCAGGATGCCCCCGAGCGGGATTTAATCGAACGGGAACTGACGGCAGGCAATCCCATTATTTGCAGTGTGAGAGAGGGTGACTTTACCGCCGGAGGACATTTCATTGTCCTATCCGGCATTTCAGACGGCAAAATACAGGTGCATGACCCAAACAGCAGGGAGAGAAGCAGCAGGCTGTGGGATTATGATACTCTGGCGGAGCAGATAAAAAATATGTGGATATTTTATTCCATCAATGAAAACGAGCCTTAAAATAAGGGCCAAATGCAGCGTTTATTTTAAGGCTCGGGAACAGGGGCGGCGGCGCGTTAAGCCGTCGCTCCTTTACAGTTTTTACGATGGGCTTTTAGCTTTTTTGTGGCCCAGACATAGTGGCTGGCTGTCGTGCTGACAAAATAGGACCCCAGTGTACTGCCGCCCACCCATTTGAATACGCCTTTTGTAAACAACTCCTCATTGGAAAAGGTTTCCGCTAAACGCAATACGTCATGGTGCGATTTGGCAACCATTTCTTTTGCTTCGTCCAAGGATGTGTCCTGATGCTTTTTCCAAAACTCTACATTCATTGCACCGTAGGTTTTCCAGTTGTAGGGCTGGGGAAGAAACGGTCTCTCCTCGCCGTTTTGATTGGCATGTACCCAATTTAATAAAAGCTGATGCCATTCATACAAATGGATGAGAATATCCCGGAGATTTTTATCCCGTTTCCAGTGTGCTTCTTTCTTTTTTTCATCATCTGCAAAATCAAAGCCGGTTGATAATTCCAGTTCTGTTAATCCCGAGATGAGCGTGTTCATTTTCTGGTAATTGTCGGTTGCAGCGGCAAGCAAATCCGCCTTTGTAATTGGTCTGCCCATATAACGTCTCCTTTTTATTGTGTGCATTTGTTCCGATTATTCGTGTATCGCATAAGTGATAATCAGACGATAGCACACATATCCTGACATCTTCTGTCAAGGTTTGTTTTTTCACACATTGTTTCTGTAGACAAGAGGCAGGGGCCTCAAACTTGTATGCTGATTCGGGGGAGGTGGTGTGGCTAAAAATGATATTAAGTTGAAAAATTTTGTCTTTCAAGTGAGAGCAGAGATAGGTTTTAATTGTTAAATAGGTATAGGTTATTAGCTTGGAAACTTTATACCATATATAATGAATAAATATACAAAATGCTCCTTATCGGAAGTGATATACTTTATATTCGCAGTATATGGAAGCGGCGTCCAGCAGACATCTAACTGCAGGCGCTCT